>DATEVP010000486.1:0-3928 GCA_035258465.1 Hyphomicrobiaceae bacterium | reverse complement strand
CCGCGGTTTGGATCGGCTATCGCTGACAGCGCCGCGCATGCAACAGCCGATCCAAGCCGCTGGACGCATGGGGTGGGGGTGAGCGGCCGCGTGCGCTTCCATGCCGCCCCCACCAGGAACGCCATCGGGCTTAGCTCGCCTGTTGATGCGCGCGGGAAAAATTGCGATGGGCGAGCTAAGCCCGTGGCGTTCCGTCCTCCCCCCTCGTACGTGCCTCGGCCTCGCCTCGGCACAGGGGGAGGGAAGACGGAGGCGCTGTCTGGAAGAGGCATGGGGAGAGGGAGAGGTTCGGCTACTTCTTCGTGCCGAAGTCGACGCGCGGGGTTTGCATCTCCGTTGGCGCAATGTCGAAGGTCGCCATCGGTTGGGCGGCGGCGTAGAGCACCGAGCGCCAGATGCGGCCCGGGAAGGTGGTGATCTCGGTGTTATAGACGCGCACCGCCTCGATGTAGTCGCGGCGCGAGATCGCGATCCGGTTCTCGGTGCCTTCGAGCTGCGACTGCAGCGCCAGGAAGTTCTGCCCTGATTTCAGATCGGGATAGCGCTCGGAGACGGCGAGGAGCCGCCCCAACGCGCCACTCAGCTGGTTCTGCGCGTCCTGGAAGCGCTTCATCGCCTCGGGATTGGTCAGAACGTCGGCGGGGATGTTCACCTGCGCCTGTGTCGCCTTGGCGCGTGCTTCGACCACGCCCGTGAGCACATTCTGCTCCTGCGCGGCGAAGCCCTTGACCGTCTCGACGAGGTTGGGGACGAGGTCGGCGCGGCGCTTGTACTGGCTCAGGACCTCGGACCACTTGGCCTTGGCGTTCTGCTCGTAGGTGGGGATGTTGTTGACCCCGCAGCCGGCCAGCGAGGCGGCGACGAAGGCCACGGCCGCGAGCGCGGCGATGCGACGGAAGGCGAGGCGCAGCATGGGGATGACTCCTCGATGCGAGGGGAATCGCGCCCCTCCCGCGGGACATCAGATGGGGAGCGATTGTGGCAGGGCAAAGTGCGACGCCGGAACTCCCTCTCCCCGCTTGCCCTCGGGCTCTCCTCATGTCCGCCCTGCCCACGTCGCACCCGAGGGCTTGCGTCCATGCGGAGCATGGCTTCGCCATGACGAGAGGGTCGGGGTGAGGGGCAGATGCACACTCCGACGTCGGCGCAAGCGGCTGCCCCTCACCCTAACCCTCTCCCCATGCTGAAGAAGCATGGGGAGAGGGAATTACGCCGGCAGCTTGTAGTCGGCGAACTTGGCGCGCAGGTCCTTCTTGGAGATCTTGCCCGTCGCCGTCATCGGCAGGGCGTCGACGAACACCACGTCGTCCGGCATCTGCCACTTGGCGATCTTGGCGCCCAGCACGTCGAGGATCTCGGCCTTGGTCGGATTGGCGCCGGGCGCCTTGACCGCCACCAGCAGCGGCCGCTCGTTCCACTTGGGATGCGGCACGCCGATTACGGCGCAGATGGCGACGCCCTTCACGGCCAGCGCCGCGTTCTCGACGTCGATGGAGCTGATCCACTCACCGCCCGACTTCACCAGGTCCTTGGTGCGGTCGACGATCACCAGCCACCCGTCTGGCGTGATCTTGGCGACGTCGCCGGTGCCGAACCAGCCTTCGCTGTCGATCTGCTTGGCGGACGCCTCCGGGTTGTTGAAATAGCCCGACACGATGGTGGAGCCGCGCACGAACAGCTCACCCGAGGTGGCCCCGTCCGGCGGCGCGCGGTTGCCCTTCTCGTCGATGACCTTGAGGTCGACGCCGAACATGCGCCGGCCCTGCTTGGCTGAAAGTGCCGCCCGCTCCATCGGTGGCTTGGCGCGCTCTTCGGGCCGGAACAGGGTCAGCGTGCCGACGGGGCTCATCTCGGTCATGCCCCAGCCGTGGGTCACCTCGATGCCGTAGTCGCGCGTGAAGGTGTCGATCATGGCCTGCGGCACGGCGGAGCCGCCGCTCAGGATCTGGGTGAGCTTCTTGGGTTTGCGCCCGCGCTTCTTGAATTCTTCGAGCAGGCCGAGCCAGACCGTCGGCACACCCCAGCCGGCGTCCGCGCCTTCGTTCTCCATCAGGTCGTAGAGCGTCGGCCCGTCCAGCCTGGCGCCCGGCAGGATGATGGGACAGCCGGTGAGCGGCGTGATGTAGGGCAGGCTCCAGGCATTGGCGTGGAACAGCGGGACCACGGGCAGGATCGTGCGGTTGTAGGCAAACAGGTCGGGACGCGTGGCGATCAGGAAGAAGGTGTGCAACAGCATCGAGCGGTTGGAATAGAGCACGCCCTTGGGCTCGCCGGTGGTGCCCGACGTGTAGCAGAGCGCGCAAGCGGCGTTCTCGTCGAACTCGGGCCACACCATGGCCGACGGCACCTCCGACAGCAAACCCTCGTAGCAGAGGAGCCCCGGCAGCTGGCCGTTGGCCGGCATGTGCGCCCGATCGGTCATCAGCGCATAGGTGCGCACCGTCTTGAGGCTGGGCGCGACCTTCTCCACGAGCGGCAGGAAGGTTGCATCGAAGAACAGCGCCGTATCCTCCGCGTGATTGGCGATGTAGGTGATCTGATCGGGGAACAGCCGCGGATTGATGGTGTGGCAGACGGCGCCGATGCCGGCGATGGCGTAGTAGAGCTCGAAGTGGCGATAGCCGTTCCACGCCAGCGTGGCGACGCGGTCGCCGGGCTTGACGCCGAGCCCGATCAGGGCGTTGGCGAGGCGGCCGATGCGCTCGCGCGCCTGGGCGTAGCCATAGCGGTGGAGCCCGCCCTCCACCGTCTGCGACACCACCTGCACGTTGGGATAGACATCCGCGGCATAGTCGATCACGCTCGAGATGAGCAGCGGCCGATCCATCATCAACCCGCGCAGCATGGGCTTCCTCCTGGAATGCTTTGTTCCCGCAGAGTAACCTTTGGGGGAGCCCTGCGCCAAGCGGGGGACAGCCGATAATCAAGCTCACGCAAAACAAGGAGAGCGCACCGTGGCGATCGTGGAAACGCAAAAGCAGGGCGAGGTGGCCGTCATCCGCATGGACAATCCGCCGGTCAACGCGCTCGGCCATGCCCTGAGGGTCGGGCTGGAGAAGGCGTTCGCCGAGGCCAACGCCGATGCCGGCGTCAAGGCCATCGTGCTGACCGGTACGGGGCGGTTCTTCTCGGCCGGCGCCGACATCACCGAGTTCCGCTCCGAGATGAAGGAGCCGTTCCTGCCGCAGCTGATCGACAAGATCGAAGGCTCCTCCAAGCCGGTGGTTGCCGCCGTCAACGGCACGGCCCTGGGTGGCGGGCTCGAGCTGTCGCTCGGCTGTCACTACCGCGTCGCCGCCAAGGACGTGCGCCAGCTGGGCCTGCCGGAGATCAAGCTCGGCATCATCCCAGGCGCGGGCGGCACGCAGCGGCTGCCGCGCGCCATCGGCGTCGAGCAGGCGCTGCAACTCATCACCACGGGCGCCTTCATCGATGCTGCCAAGGGCGCCGCCGCCGGCCTGATCGACAGGATTGCCGACGGCGAGGTGGTGGCGGCAGCTGTTGCCTTCGCCAAGGAGCAGATCGGCAAGCCTCCGCGCCGCATCGGCGAGAAGAGGATCGACAAAGCATCGGTCCCGGCCGGGCTGTTCGAGAAGGCGCGTGCTTCGACTTTCCGTCATCCGAGTGGGCCTGTTGCGCCGGCGGCCGCCATCGACGCGGTCGAAGCCGCAACCACCATGCCGCTGGCCGAGGGTCAGGCGCGCGAGCGCCAGGTGTTTCGCGAGGCGGCGGCGAGCCCCTATGCGCGTGCCCTGCAATACGCGTTCTTCGCCGAGCGGCAGGCGGTCAACCTGCCGGGCGTCGGGCCCGACGTGAAACTGCGCGACATCAAAAGCGTCGGCATCCTCGGCGCCGGCACCATGGGCACCGGCATCACGCTCGCTTTCCTCAACGGCGGCTATCCCGTGACCGTGGTCGAAACCACGCA
>DATEVP010000485.1:0-6129 GCA_035258465.1 Hyphomicrobiaceae bacterium | reverse complement strand
TCTTTTACCGCTCCGGGCATGGCGAACCCCATATCCTCTCGACGGATTTGCATGTAGCGGCGCGTAGTCCGTTTTCTCCCGGGCGCTTCGCTCTCGAAGGGCATAAAGATTTCTCCCGGTGCTTCTCGCTCCCTGGCGATGGCACTCTTTAACGTCGCGCTTCACCCGACCCCTCCGGCCATGAGGGCGGCCTGGCAGTACCGCCAGTAATGCCCGCCGGCGGCATCGCTTTTCGCTGCGCGGGCCCCATGCTAGAACCTTGGCCGTTCTGCCGGACGACGGCACCAGGCGGGCGTAGTTCAGTGGTAGAACATCAGCTTCCCAAGCTGAGTGTCGCGAGTTCGATTCTCGCCGCCCGCTCCAAGCCTCGTGCGCGTGCCTCCGCGCTCGGCTCGGCCTTGTGGGGTCGTCGTACAACCCCGTTCCCGCCCGAGACCGGCAAAGGCACTGACGACCGCTTGCGCGCCCGGGCGAGGGCCACTTCCGCGTGATAAACTCGATGTCGAAATTGGGAAAAGTCGCGGGTAGTTGGAGGAGCGGCGCGAGCTCGACTATTGTTCGCAAGCAGGCTGACTTTTGTCGGAGATGTCATTGCTCCGCTCCAGGTCGACGCCAAACAGACAGGAGCCGCGAACCGCACATGCAAACGTGCGCCGAGAGCCGGTCAGCAGCCCGGAAACCGACTGTGATCAAACGAATGGGCGCGGTCTTCGCCATCCTTCTGGCGGGGCCATCGTTGGCGGCTTTGGCAGCCGAGGCCAACGACATGATCGGCAGCTGGCGCTGGCAGAGCTTCACGATCCAGGTGCGCGAATGCCGGGGCAACAGCGTATGCGCCAAGGTGATCGCGGGCCCCAAGAACGTCGGGCTGGAAATCTTTGCGTCCAAACCAACGGCCAAGGACGGCGAGCTGTTCGCGCAGGTCACGCACCCCGAGACCAAGGAAACCTACAACACGCGGTTTCAGCGAAAGGACAAGGATCGCTGGCAGCTCGACGGCTGCACGGGTGCGCGGGTGTGCCTGAGCGGCGAGTTCATTCGCGTGAAGTAGTGGTCGCTCACGAGGGGTTGCGCTTCACCCAGCGCGACGCCAGCAGACAGGCGGCCGCGCCCGGGAGGGTGGCGGAATCATCATTCTTGATGGGAACGGCCACGACAACTAATGCCACGCCCGAGGATGGCGGTGCACCGCTCCCGGTAGTACGATCGAGCGAGGAAGCGGTAGAAGCAAGACGAGAATGCCAGGCGTTATCCGGGAGGATGGCCATGAAAGCCGTCGATCGAAAGACCTCGCAGAGGTGGACTGGGGTGACGCTGGCCGCGGGGTTGGCGCTGGCTGCGGCGGCGCCAGCCGCGGCGCAAAACATGCCCACCGTCGACATCGTCATCGGCAGCAACTTCGGCCACCTGCCGATGTTCGTCGGCGTGGAGAAGGGCTTCTTCAAGAAGCATGGCGTCGATGTCCGGCTCAAGGTGGTGCACACCGGCACCGACATGGTGAAAGCCATGCAGCAGCGCGAGGTGCAGGTCGGCGACATGAGCGTCACCACGTTCCTCAAGGCGCGCCATGCCGGCGACCCCTTCCGCGTCATCGGCATCATCATGAACGACGCCACGCGCGACAATGCCGACGAGCCGCTGGCCATCGTTGCGCGCAAGGATTCAGGGGTCGATGCGGGCAAGGTGGAGAGCTTGAAGGGCAAGCGCGTGGGCCTCGCCAAGGCGCAGACCTCGGATGAATACTTCAAGATGGTGCTCGCTCGTCGCGGCATGAAATACGATGACGTGACGATCGAGAACATCATGGCGCCGCCGGCGCTCGCGCCGGCCCTCAAGGAGGGCAAGGTCGACGCCGTGGTCTCCTGGGAGCCCTACAATACGGCGGTGCTCGAGCAGGTGCCGGGATCCTACGTGGTGCTGCGCGGCGGCGGCCACCTCTCCTACATCATGATTGCGACGGTGCACGAGCCGACCATCAAGGACAACCCGCAGGTCATCCGCAACGTCGTGGCCGGGCTGGCGGCGGCATCGCAGTACACGCGCAAGAACCGGGACGAGGCGGTGGAGATCTTCGCCAAGTCGGTCCCCAATACCGACGTGGCCGTGGCCAAGAAGGCGGTGCGGCACATCAGCTACGACCCGCGCCTGTCGCGCGCGGTGCTCAAAGCCTTCGAGGCAGCCGAGGACGACATCTTGAAGAACACGCTCCAGGGGGCGGCGCGGCTCACCATCGCCGATCAGTTCGCACCGGCTTTCCTGGAGGAGGTGGAGAAGGCTCACCCGGAATATTTCAGCGACCTGCCGGCATTGCCGAAAGGCTGAATTTGGATCGCTGTCGAGCCTAACGAGACGTAGAAAAGCTTTGGGAGGAGAAACATGCGCCAGACCCGGAAAACGTCGCGACGTCGCCTGATGGCCTGCGCCGGCGCCTTGGCGATGGGGCTTATCAGCCTCGCCGGCCGCGCCGACGCCCAGGGCATGACGGAAGTCACCTTCGTCGTCGTCAACAACCTTTTCTCGACGCCGGCCTTCGTCGCCGTCGAGAACGGCTATTGGACCAAGCAGGGCCTCAACGTGAAGATCAAGCTCACCTCGAGCGGCCGGCAGGTGACGCAGAGCCTGCAGGCCGGCGAGGCGCAGTTCGGCCACGCGGCGCTCTCGACCACGACTGCGTCCGCGCGCGCCAGCGGCAACATGCTGAAAGGCGTCATGCCCTACTACAATGCCGGCGACTATCTCGCCAAGGCCGGCGGCCGCGCCATCATCGGGCGCAAGGATCGCGGCATCGACGCGAGCAATCCGAAATCGATGGAAGGCAAGAAGATCGGCTATCTCAAGGGCAGCACCAACGACGTCTACGTGCGCCAATGGTTCAAGCGCGAGAAGCTCGACATCTCCAAGTCCGAGCTGATCAATGTGCCGGTCGAGAACATGCCGATCACCATCGCGCAGGGCCAGGTCGACGCGGTCGTGCCGTGGGAGCCCTACACCGCCCAGGCGGTGCGCGAGCTGGGCGCCAACGCCGTCGTCGTCAGCCGCGGCGAGGAGGGCCTCGTCACCGACATCATCGGCGTCGTCGCCCACGAGAATTGGATCGGCAAGAACTACGATCTCATCGAGAAGTTCTCGATCGGCATCGCCCAGGCCGCACAGTTCGTTCGCCAGAACCCCAAGGCCGCGGCCGAGATCGACACCCGCTACCTCGACGGCCTCAACGTCGCCGATGCGATCGAGGGGCTGAAATGGCTCACCTGGGACCCGCGCATCTCGGTGTGCACGTCCGAAGGCCTGGTCAGGACCGGCAACGACATGGTCAAGGACGGCCTCATCAAGATGACGCGGCCCTTCACCGCCGAGGATTTCTACGACGACACGGTGCTCAAGCGCGTGATGGAGAAGCATCCGCAGCTCTTCGCCGACCTGCCGCCGCTGCCCAAGACGCTGGCCGACTGCAAGGGTAAGCTGAGCTGAGACCTGTCTCGGACCCGAGCAGTGCGGGCGACAGGCGCATCGTGCGCCGGGGCGGAGCCATGACCATGGCGGATCGCGAAGCCTCTTCGCAGGACAAGATCGTCGTCGCGGGCTTCAGGCATTTCTTCGAGACCGCCGACGGGCCGGTGCAGGCCACCGACCGCGTCGATCTCACCATCGGCGCGGGCGAATTCGTGACGCTGGTCGGCCCCAGCGGCTGCGGCAAGACCACGCTGCTGAAGGCGATCGCGGGCTTCATCAGGCCGAGCGAGGGCAGCATCCTGTGCGACGGGGCGCCGGTGCGCGGGCCGGGCCGGGAGCGCGGGGTCGTGTTCCAGGAGCTTGCCATCCTGCCGTGGCGGACGGTGCGGCGCAACATCGGCCACGGCCTCGAGATCGCGCGCGTGCCGCGCGCCGAGCGCGAACGCGCGGTCGCCCGCCTGATCGAGCTCACCGGGCTGACCGGCTTCGAGGACCGCTATCCGCACGAGCTGTCGGGCGGCATGCGCCAGCGCGTGGCGGTCGCCCGCACCTGGGCGGCGGACCCCGAGGTGATCCTGATGGACGAGCCGTTCGCGGCGGTCGACGCCATGACGCGGCTCACCCTGCAGGAGGAGCTGGTGCGGCTGTGCGCGACCACCAGGAAGACGGTGTTCTTTATTACGCACAGCGTCGACGAGGCCGTGTTCCTCGGGGATCGCGTGCTGGTGATGACCAAGCGGCCCGGGCGGATCAAGGCGGTGATCGACGTGCCGGGGCGGCTCGCGGGGCGCGATTGGGAGTCGTTCAAGGTCGATGCGGGCATGCAGGCGATCGCCGAGCAGGTGCTCCGCCTCGTGCGCGAGGAGCGGGGCGCGGCTGCCCCTTCCGCCGCCGCGGCCGGCGCCGAGGCTCCCGCATGAGCGCCACGGCGGCAGCATCCGCGCCGGCGAGGCTGCCGCCATCCGGGCTTGCGGTCGCGTGGCGGCAAGTGCGGGGCTTGAGGATCCTGCTGCCGTTCCTGGCGCTGGTCGCCGCCTGGTGGGCGATCTACGCGAGCGCCGACTTCTCCCCGCAGGTGCTGGTGTCGCCGCTCGCCGTATGGCGGGCCTTCGTGCATCTCGTCACCTACGGCGTGATGGCCGAATACGCCTCTACCAGCCTGCGCATGATCGGCTTTGCCGCCGTGCTGTCGCTGGCGGCGGGCGTGCCGCTCGGCTTCGCGGTCGGCGTCAACCGCTACGCGGCGCACGCGCTCGAGGGCTTTCTGCGCTTCCTGCAAGGCATTTCCGGCATCGCCTGGCTGCCGCTCGCCATCATCTGGTTCGGCTTCACCCACACCACCACGCTGGTCATCGTCATCTACACCCTGATCGTGCCGATCATCTTCAACACCATGATCGGCGTGCGGGCGATCCCCGAGGCCTACACGCTGGCGCTGCGCTCGCTCGGGGCCTCGCGGCTGCGGCTGGTGCGCGACGTCTATTTGCCGGGTGCGCTGCCGAGCATCGTCGTCGGGCTGCGGCTCGGCATGGGCTACGGCTGGCGCGCGCTGATCGCAGCCGAGATGCTGGTGCGCCAGGGCGGCCTCGGCGATCTCATCTTCGGCGCCCGCACCTTCGGGCAGATCGACCGCATCATCACCGGCATGATCGTGATCGGCTGCCTCTATGTCGTGGTCGACCGCCTGATCGTGCAGCCGATCGAGAACCTCACGATTGCGCGCTGGGGCGTGCTGCGCCAATGAGCATCGCCACGCATCCCACGCGCTCCTCGCCGCGCCGGGCTCTCGACCGGCTGCTGTGGCGCGCACTCCCGCTCGCCCCGTTCGCGTTTCTGCTGGCGGCCTGGGCCGCCTACTGGGCAATCGTGCGGCCGCCGGCCGCAACGCTGCCCGCGATCCAGGACGTGGCGGGCGCCATGTGGGAGCTGGCCGTCAAAGGCGAGCTCACCATCCACGTTCTGGCCAGCCTGTGGCGCCTGCTGCTGGGCGCCCTGCTCGGCGTGCTCACGGGGGTCGTCGGCGGCTTCATCGTCGGCCTCAACCGGCCGATAGCGGAGTTCCTGAGCCCGCTCATCGTCTTCTTCAACGCCATCTCCGGCATCGTCTGGCTGCCGCTGGTGATCGGCTGGCTCGGCATCGGCACGGCGCTCGCCGTGTTCCTGATCTGGAACACGGTGTTCTTCATCGTCTTCCAGAACACGGTGCTGGGTGTGCAGCTGGTGCCGCAGGTCTACGAGCAGGGCGTGCAGGCCCTGGGCGGCGGACGCTGGGAGACGATCCGCACGGTGATTCTGCCGGGCGCGCTGCCCTATATCCTGACCGGCCTGCGCTCGGGCCTCGGCTTCGGCTGGCGCGCGCTGATCGCGGCGGAGCTGGTCGGCGCCACCACCGGGCTCGGGCAGATGATCTTCGGCGCCACCGAATACCACCGCTCCGACATCATCATCGGCGGCTGCCTGATCATCGGCACGATCGCCATTGCCATGGACCGCTGGCTGCTGCTGCCGATCGAGCGGCGCACCATCGAGCGCTGGGGCCTGGTGTTCGATGCGCGCAAGGAGGATTAGCACGCGGGAATTGTAGGCGTAAACCGTCGAGCATACGGGACCGGATTCCCCTCCCCTTGACGGGCTACGGGTTACACGGATTTTTGCGAGTCTGGAGAGTCGCTTAGG
>DATEVP010000484.1:0-14463 GCA_035258465.1 Hyphomicrobiaceae bacterium | reverse complement strand
ATCCCGCGCGTCGAGGTCGGCACCGCGGTGCTGCTGCCGGCGCTGCGCAATCCCGTCCTCCTCGCGCACCAGGTCGCCACGCTCGACCAGGTCGCCGAGGGCCGCCTGATCCTTGGCGTCGGCATCGCCCGCGACGTGCCGAGCATCCGCGCGGAGTTCACGGCCGCCGGCGTGCCCTTCGAGAAGCGCGTCGGCCGGATGAACGAGGGCCTGCGCCTCGCGCGCGCTCTGTGGAGCGGCAAGCCGGTCGATTGGGACGGCCTGTGGAAGGTGAAAAGCGGCGTGCTGGCGCCGACGCCGCATCGCCCCGGCGGGCCGCCGATCTGGATCGCCGGCTCGCTGCCCGCAAGCCTGGAGCGGGCGGGCAAGCTCTACGACGGCTGGATGCCGAACGCCGGCGACGCGGTGCAGTGGGGCCGGCAATGGAGCGAGATCCAGCGCATCGCGCGCGAGGCCGGGCGCGATCCGGCCACGCTCACCGGCGCCATGTACCTGACGCTCAGCATCGATGACGATGCCGCCCGCGCCAACGAGCGGCTCGATCGCTATCTCGAGCAGTACTACGGCCAGCCGGCGGCCGTGCTGCGCACGCGGCAGGAGTGCTACGCCGGCGCCGCCTCGGTCGTCGCCGCCTATCTCAACGGGTATCTGCTGGCCGGCGCGCGCCACCTGATCCTGCGCTTCACCGGCGATCACGAGCGGCACCTGGAGACCATCGCGGCCCTCAGGGCCGAGCTCGCGCCCTGACGCCGCTGATCGGCGCGGCGCTCCGACGTTTGCCCTGCAACCTATAGAGCGTCCCGCGACGGTCGCCCTTCCCGACTCGACGCCAATCATTTTGGGAGCGCCGAAGAAGCCGCGTTAACCATTTGGAATGGGGTGCGGTGTCAAGCTTCTACCGGGCGACGACCTGGCCCAGGAGAATCGTCACGGCATCAACCCGGGGCGCGACTCCACCCGCGTCGCGCTGATGCACGATGCGGCGACCGTCAGGCAGGCGCCCGAGCGTGTCATCCAGGTGTTCGTACAACCGCTCGCGTTGGTATGGCGTATCGGGGCGACGATCCGGCCCCCTTGCTTCCAGCCTCTGTCAAGGCTTGGCTCCAAGGGTGGCTCTTGAGAGCGCTGGGTTTCGTGGTGCTGCTCGGCTGCGCCGCGACGGCTGCGAGCCTGCTCACCTGGACCGCGATCGATCCCATTCTTGCGCGCGCCACCGGCAGCGCCGCCCGCAACCTGCTGGGCGCCCCCGGCGCCATCGTCGCCGACGTCATCATGCAGATGACCGGCCTCGCCGGCATCTTCGTCCTGCTGCCGCCGCTGTTCTGGGCGCTTCAGCTGCTCACCACCGGCCGCCCGCCCGGCGCAATCCGCTTCAAGGTCGCCCTGACGCCGCTGGCCGTTCTCTGCATGGCCGTGGCGCTCTCCTCGCTCCCCGTGCTGCGCGGCTCGCCGTTGCATCACGGCTACGGCGGGCTGCTCGGCGATACCGGCCTCGTGTTCATCGCCGGCTTGCTCGCCAAGGTGAACCCGGAGCGCGCGTGGGCGGCCGCGGGTCTCTTCTGCTTTGCCGGCGGCACCATCGTGCTGATGCGCAGCGTGGGCCTGACGCAGCGGGACCTGAAGGCGATCTGCCAAAGCGGTCCCCGCGTCCGGCTTTCGCACGGCTGGTGGTCGCGGATCGCGGAGCGCAAGCGTCGCGAGCCTCTGTTCAAGGCGCAGCCGCTCGACCAGGACCCGGTCATGCGCGAGCCCCCGCGGTTCGAGGCGCCACCGCCGCGCCCGATCGAGGACGCGCCGATGCCTCGTCTCGGCACACCGCCACGTGAGCCCGAGCCTGACCATTTTGACTCCGGGCGAGGCTCCGCGTTCGATCACTTCACCGACAGGAGCAGCGAGGATATTGCCCGGCGGTTTGCGCCCGGCGGCGTCGCCGCGGTCGAGCCGAGGCTTTCGCTCGTTGCCACAGAGCCGCGCGACATTCCTGCGCGTGCCCCAATCAATCCTGGCGTGCGCCCTATCGAAGCGACCTGGGTGCGCTCATCGCTCGGGCCCCTGAAGCGGCGGCAGCCCGTCAGGGGCAACGCGCCGCCGAGCCAGCAGAGCACGAGAGTGCATCTGTGCGACCTCCTGGAGTCCGACGCCTTCCGCGCCTCGGATGCCACGCTGCCCCTCGCGCTCGGCCGCGACGCTTCCGGTGCGCCGGTGATTGCCGATCTGGCGCGGATGCCGAACCTGCTGCTCGCGGCTGCGACGCACGCAGAGACGTCGGACGGCATCAATGCGGTCGTGCTCTCGCTGGTCGGCCGCCACGCGCCGGATCAATGTCGGCTCATGATGATCGCGTCCGGCCGATCCGATCTCTCGGTCTACGAGAACATGCCGCATCTGCTCGCTCCGATCGTCACCGATCCGCACCGGGCCGTCGCCGCGCTCGATTGGATCGCCTCGGAGATGGAAGAGCGCTTCCAGCGCATGGCAAGTCTCGGCGTCAGCAACATCGACGTCTTCAACAACCGCGTCGGCAGGCAAAGAAGCGCCGCGCCGGGCCGAGCCCAGGCGCCCGGCGCCGACCTTGGTCCGCTGCCCCACATCGTGGTCGTGGTCGACGAGCTCGCCGAGCTGATGAGCCTCGCCCGCCACAAGGTCGAAAGCGCCGTGCGGCGGCTGGACAAGAAGGCGCGCGCGGCCGGCATCCACCTCGTCATGGCGACGCAGCGTCCCGCCGCCGACGTCATCACCGCCGCCATCAAGACCGCCTTCCCCACGCGGGTCGCTTTCAGGCTCGCGTCGAAGGCGGACAGCTGTGCCGTCCTCGATGCGCCGGGTGCGGAGCAGCTCCGCGGCGAGGGCGACATGCTCTACTGGAGCGGCAGTGATCGCATGCTGCGCGTGCACGGCCCCATCGTTTCGCACGAGGAGGTGAGCGCGGTCGTCGCCTGTCTGCGCGACCAGGGCGAATCGCGCTACGTGTAGCTCCCACTCAGGCGCACGGAAGCCCGAAAGCCTCGCCGAAAGCCCCCAATTAGCGGGGAAACCAACGCCCCGGCGCTTGTTCGCGGCCGCAGTGCCACTAAGATCGCCCACAATCGGTCTCAATGTTGGGACAAACGATGGTCAGTCGGTCGCATCGCGTCCGACTGGGCACAGCTCGGGGGAACTTTGATGCACGCACGCATACCGGCCAAGCTTGCGCTGTTCGCAGTGCTCGGCTTGGCGCCGCTCGGCGCATTCGCCCAGGAGGCCAAGAAGGGCGCGCCGCCGAACCCCGTCGGCGCTGCGGCCGGCAATTGGAGCCAGAGCGTCAAGCGCGAGGCGGCGATTGCTGGCGAGGAGTTCGACAAGAAGCAGATTGAGTTGATCCAGAAGGTCAGCCTGTATTTCAACCAGATTACCGAGCTAAAGGGCGGGTTTGTACAGACGAGCGCGGATAATAAGCGTCTTCGTGGCAAGCTCTACGTCAAGAAGCCAGGCAAAATTCGCTTCGATTACAACCTTCCGAGCCGACTCGTCATCATATCGGATGGGCAATATCTGATAATTCAAGATCACGACCTGAAGACCGATGACCGCGTGTCCCTCGACAACACGCCGTTCCGGGTTCTGCTCGCAAAGGACGTGGACCTGATCCGGGATGCCCGCATCCTCTCGGTGCAGGACATCGACGACGTGATCGTGCTGGCGCTGGAGGACAAGAGCCCCGACACGCCGGGCCGCATCAAGCTGTTCCTGGCCAAGAAGCCGAGCCTCGAGCTCAAAGAATGGATTACGACAGACTCGCAAGGCCTTGAAACCAGGGTCGAATTGACAGAGCTGAGCAAAACCGACGAGCTCGACCCCGGCCTCTTCAAGCCGCCGCTGGTCAGCCTTCAGAAGCTGCAGCAGTAGCCCCATACAGCCTGCGCGTGTCTGTTCGGGCGCAGGCAACCTCAAAATTGGGGAAAACTGAAACAATCTGTAACAATTTCGTGATCAGTGTACGACTCCCCATTGAAAAGGCCCCTACAAGTATTATTTGGTAGCGACAGCGGGCGATGTCGCTCTTCATCGGTAGTGCCCCCCGTCTAGCCGAAAGACATCGCCTGCGGTGTCGGATTCCCTCCCGACACCATGCGCATGACGCGCTTCTTGCGCCCAACTCCTCCCCCGGAGTTGGGCGCTTTTCTTTGCGCGAGGGCCTGGAGACCACTCAGGACGCGCGCGCCACCCGGGGCGGGGCAGCGGCACCCCGCTCTTCAAGCGGCTCCGATCCGCAGGCCGCCAAGGCGCCGTCGATCTGGCGGAGCTCCTCGTGCACGCGACGCAAGCGATCCGAGATGTTCTTGCGGAAATGCTCAGCGAGAGAAAAATCATCCAGCATCTGCGCGTGCAAGGCGGCGCGCGTGATCTTGAGGCACAGCACCAGCTCCTGCGCCACGATGGTCGAGCCGTACTCGTGCTCCACCAGCATAGCCATCTCGCCGATCAGGGAGCCCGGCGCGACGGGCTCGGGCGATGGGAGGGTCTGCGGCCTCGCGACGCAAACGGCCAATCCGGAGACGATCAGGAAGGCGCCATCGCCGGGCTGACCGGCCTGGGTGATGATCTGGTTGGGCCGGAAACGCAGCTTTTCCGCTTGGCGCGCGATCTCCGTGATCTGCAGCGGCTTCAGCCCTGCAAACAGCGGCACGCGCAGCAGCGGCGCGACGACTCGATCGATGGCCATGACGCCTGGAGTCCCCAGCAAGCTCGTCGCCAGGGTTGGGCGATTCGCTTCTCGAGGTCCAGGGCAGTCGAGGGCGTGTCGACAGGTGGCTAGCGCGGTTGCGCGGCTTTGGCGATGCGCGGAATGTCAGGCCCGCTGCCGTCATGCCCCGAAAGCTGACGGATAGGCCAGCGCTGACATCTGCCATTTGCTGGCGTGGCACGTGCCTCGTCAGCCATCACGGCCGCCGATCGACTTTTCTCTGCGTTCGTGGCTAGGCAGCAATGAGCGACGCGGGCGCGGGAACGCGAACGCTAGTCCGCTCGAGCCCTTGCGATCGCGCGGCCTCTTCGATCTCGGCCGCGGCGATGGCCCTCCCCAGCGCGGCGTTCAGCGCCTTGGCCGATTCGAGCGTCAGCTCGACGCCGGCCCGCGCGGCCGGCGGCAGGCCGGCGTTGACGAAGTCGAGGGTGATGACGTCGGCGAGCAGGGCGTGGCGCGCGTGATCATAGGCGACCACTGCGTGCGTCAGCGGGAACCACTCGTCCTCGCGCTTGGCCATGCCCTCGGCGGCGGCGATCTCGACAATCGATGTGCACATGGTTGCCCCCTACTTCGCCAGATGCTTGCCGAAGAACGCGAACACCTTGTTCCAGCCGTCGAGCGCCTGCTCCACCCGGTACAGCGGCCGGTGGTAATAGAAGATGCCGTGGCCGGCGCCGTCGTAGCGGTAGAACTCGTAAGTCTTGCCGTGCTTCTTGAGCTCGGCCTCGTGCTGGTCCACCTGCTCGGGGCTCGGTGCGCGATCCTCGTTGCCGAAGAGGCCGAGCAGCGGGCAGGAGAGAGTCTTGGTGAGCTCGATCGGTGACGTCGGTGTCTTGGCGTTGAGCTCCTCCTTGGCCATCACGACGCGACCGCCCCACAGCTCGACGCAGGCGTCGACATCCTTTCTGTGGCAGGCATAGAGGAACGCGTGCCGCCCCCCGGAGCAGGAGCCGAAGACGCCGACCTTGCCGTTGTGGCCCGGCTGCGCCCGCATCCATCTCACGGCGCCCTCCGTGTCGCCGACAACCTGGGCGTCGGGGACGCCGCCCTCGGCGCGCACCTTGGCGGCGACATCGTCGGGGTTGCCCTGTCCGTCGCGCTCATAGAGGTTGGCGCAGATGGCGATGTAGCCGTGGTGGGCGAACTTCCGCGTGAACTCGCAATAGATCTCGCTCCAGCCTGGCAGATGGTGGACCAGCACGACGCCGGGGAAGGGCCCTGGCCCCGAGGGCCGCGCTATATAAGCCGAGATCGGCGTGCCCTTGTCGCCGTTGATCTTGATCTCCTCCACGGTCATGCCACGGTAGGTCATTTCGTCACCTCCTCAAGAATCTGGAACTTCAGGCTCCACCCGTCGTGACAATCCCCAATCGAGCGGTCGAGGTGGAAACTTAGTCTGCTGGTGGGAGAGACGCCAGTGCGAGCATGGCCGCCAGAGCCGCCGCCTCGCGTGCGGACGGTCAGGCTCCCGCGAGACCAGGAACGAACTTCACGGACCGGTAGCCTCGGGTCACGAACTGCCTCGCGACTCGGCGCGAATGGCATCGGACCAGAAGCGGACCTGGAGTGCTCAACCGACCCGTCCGATGGCCTCCGCAAACCGGCTCAGGGCACCAGCTTGTAGCCGCCGGTCTCCGTCACCAGCAGCTCGGCGTTGGAGGGATCCTTCTCGATCTTCTGGCGCAGCCGGTAGATGTGGGTCTCGAGCGTGTGCGTGGTCACGCCAGAATTGTAGCCCCACACCTCCTGCAGCAGGACATCGCGCGTCACCACCTTCTCGCCCGCGCGATAGAGATACTTGAGGATCGAGGTCTCCTTCTCCGTCAGCCTGACCTTCGAGCCCTTTTCGTCGATCAGCATTTTCGAGGCCGGCTTGAACGAATAGTGGCCGATGGCGAAGACCGCATCCTCGCTCTGCTCGTGCTGGCGCAGTTGCGCGCGGATGCGGGCCAGCAGCACCGCGAACTTGAACGGCTTGGTGATGTAGTCGTTGGCGCCGGAATCTAGGCCTAAGATCATGTCCGCATCGGAGGTATTCCCCGTCAGCATGACGATCGGGCTCTTGAAGCCGTTCTTGCGCAGGAGCTTGCAGGCCTCCCGGCCGTCCATGTCCGGCAGGCTCACGTCGAGCAGAATGAGGTCGAGATGCTCCTTCTTGACCACATCCACGCCTTTCGAGGCGGTTGCCGCCGTCGTGACCTCGAATTCGTCGTGCAGTGCCAGCTGGTCCTTCAGCGATTCGCGCAGCTCCTCGTCGTCGTCGACGATGAGAATCTTCCGCGCCGTGCTCATGCCGAAAAGCTCCATTGATCAGGGATGTTGTCTGGAGACATAGTCTAGCATCAGTTTTCCGTGGGAAACAGGGATTGTACCGGCAGGTGAGATCCAAGCGCCCGACAGGTGAGCGCGCCCGCGAGCAGGCGGTCCGCGTGCTGGCCCTGTCGGCCCGCGCCAGCCGGGGATTTGTCGCGCTGGGGTCCCTGCGACTTCCGTGCGCGCTCGGACGAGCCGGGTGCCGGGCGCGCAAGCGCGAGGGCGACGGGGCGACGCCGATCGGGCGCTGGCGGGTGGATGCCATCCGCTACCGGCCGGACCGCACGCGCCGTCCGCGCACGGCGCTTTGCGTGCGCGCGATGCGCCCGAGCGACGGCTGGTGCGATGCGCCGGCGGACCGCAGCTACAACCGCTTCGTGCGCCATCCCTATGCGGCGAGCGCGGAGCGGCTGTGGCGCCAGGACGGGCTCTACGATCTCCTGGCGGTCCTCGCCTACAACGATCGGCCCCGCGTCAGAGGCCGCGGCAGCGCCATCTTCATGCACGTGGCGAGAGCGGGATACGCCCCGACCGAAGGCTGCATCGCGCTCCGGCGTGCGCATCTGGCGTGCCTCATCGAGCGCTTGACCCCCGGTGCGGCCCTTCACGTCGGCGCGCGCAACAAAAAACGCCCGGAGCTTGCGCGCCGGGCGTTTAGGAGCACGTACCGGGGAAGTGGCGTGCTCGAGTGAGCAGCAAGGCCCGATGGAGCGCGGGCCTCGCTGCGGTAACTCAGTAGTTGTAAGCGCGCTCGCCGTGATCGACGAGGTCGAGACCCTCCCGCTCCTGGTCGGTATCCAGGCGCAGGCCGACGACCGCTTTCAGGATCGTGAAGATCACCAGCGATCCGACCCCCGACCAGACGAGAGTGAGGGCGACGGTCTTGGCCTGGATGATCACCTGGGCGGCGAGGTCGTAGTCGCCGACCTTGCCCGCGGTGTAGTCGAACACGCCGGTGCCGCCGAGGAAGGGCGCCGCCAGGATGCCCGTGCCAATGGCGCCGATGATGCCGCCGATGCAGTGCACACCGAAGACATCGAGCGCATCGTCGTAGCCGAAGGCGTTCTTGATGGCCGAGACGAAGAACATGCACACGAAGCCCGCCACGATGCCCAGAACGATGGCGCCCATCGGTCCGGCAAAGCCAGACGCCGGCGTCACGGCGACGAGGCCCGCCACCGCGCCCGAGGCACCGCCCAGAAGGCTCGGCTTACCCTTGAACATCTGCTCGGCGAGCATCCAGGACAGCGCAGCCGCCGCGGTCGCCACGAAGGTGTTGATCATGGCGAGAGCCGCCGTGCCGTTGGCTTCCAGCGCCGAGCCGGCATTGAACCCGAACCAGCCGACCCACAGCAGCGCGGCGCCGACCAGGGTCATGGTCAGCGAGTGGGGCGGCATGGCCTCGCGGCCGAAGCCGACGCGCTTGCCGACGACGAGGGCGCCCATGAACCCGGCGATGCCGGAGTTGATGTGCACCACCGTGCCGCCGGCGAAGTCGAGCGCACCCCACTGGAAGGCAAGGCCCGCGTTGGCCTGCACGGTAGCCAGTGCCGCCTCCGCCGCTTTCTTGGCCTCTTCGCCGGACGCGGCAGCTACGGCCTTGGCGGCGGCGACGAGCGCGCTGGGCCCCGACCAGTACCAGACCATGTGCGCGATCGGGAAATAGACGAACGTCACCCACAGCGGGATGAAAAGCACGATGGCGGAGAACTTCATGCGCTCCGCCATCGATCCCACGATCAGCGCCGGCGTGATGGCCGCGAACGTCATCTGGAAGCAGATGTAGACGTACTCCGGTATCACGATGCCGTCGGTGAATGTCTCGGCGTTGCTGTCGGGTGTGATGCCGGCCAGGAAGGCCTTCGAGAAGCCGCCGACGAAGGCATTGAACGAGGCGCCTTCGGAGAACGCCATGCTGTAGCCGTAGAGCACCCATATGATGCAGACGATGCACACCGTGTAGAACACCTGCATCAGCATCGACAGCATGTTCTTGGTGCGCACCAGGCCACCGTAGAACAGGGCGAGCCCCGGCACGGTCATCAGCAGGACGAGCGCGGAAGCCGTCAGCATCCACGCGGTGTCGCCCTTGTTCGGCGCCGGTGGTGTCGCCGGCGCCTGCGCGAAGGCCGGTGCGGCGATCAGCGCTATCGCGAACGCCGCCACGACGACGGCGGCGATCCGGCGCAAGGTACTGAGCTTCATGTCAAGTGCCTCCATATGTGCGGCGTGAGTGTTGGGCGATGGCAGGCAGTCAGATCGCGCTGTCGTCGGTCTCGCCCGTGCGGACGCGGACCGCATGCTCGATCGGGGAGACGAAGATCTTGCCGTCTCCGATCTGTCCCGTGCGGGCTGCACGGACGATGGCCTCCACGGCCTTGTCCACGACGCCCGAGGGAACGACGACTTCGATCTTGACCTTTGGCAGGAAGCTCACCGCGTACTCCGCCCCGCGGTAGATTTCCGTGTGCCCCTTTTGGCGACCGTAACCCTTGACCTCCGTTACGGTCATGCCTTGCAGCCCGAGATCGGTCAGCGCCGAGCGGACTTCCTCGAGCTTGAACGGCTTGATGATGGCCGTCACGAGCTTCATGTGGTTCCCCTTGTTGCTCGGCCGCGCTGCCAGCAGTGCGCAACGCGGCAACCCTCGCCGCCCGCACTCGGCGGCGCTGGCCCGGTACAACTCAAGACGCGTGCCAAACAGGCAAAATTCGCCAAGCCATTGAAAGATATGGCAGAAGAACGGCTTGCGAGCCCCGCGAAATCGGCGAATGCTGCCTATTAACTAGGCAATCGTTAATTTTTGCTTCTCACCTAGGCACGAAGTCCGATCGGCGCTCACGCATCAATCCCTCCTGTGAAACGGAGGCGATAAGCATGCCGTCGCGCGTGAAGACGCTGCCCCTGCAGAAACCGCGGGCACCGTGGCTGGAGGGGCTGTCCTGGGCATAGAGCAGCCACTCGTCGGCGCGGAACGGCCTATGGAACCACAGTGCATGATCCAGGCTCGCGAGCTGCATGTCGTTGTCGAACATCAGCTTGCCGTGGGCGATCAGTGCCGTATCCAGCAGCGTGAAATCGGAGGCATAGGCCAGCACGCACTGGTGCAGGGGAAAGGCGTCGGGCAGCCGGCCGCTGGCGCGCATCCACGTGCATTGCAGGGCTGCGCGTTTCTGCCGGGCGAAGTAGCGCGACACGTCCACCGGGCGCATCTCGATCGGCCGCTCGCGCTCCCAGTAGCTCTTCATGTTGTCGGGCAGGCGCGAGAGGAACTGTTCCTTGAGCTGCTGCTCGCTCGGCAGCTCCTCGGGCGGCGGCACCTTGGGCATGATGTTTTGGTGGTCGAGGCCCGGCTCCTCATTGTGGAACGACACGCTCATGACGAACATCGCGCGCCCGTGCTGGATGGCCGTGACGCGGCGGGTGGAGAAGCTGCCGCCGTCGCGCACCCGCTCGACGTTGTAGACGATGGGCCGCGAGGGATCGCCGGCCAGCAGAAAATAAGCGTGCAGCGAGTGGGCGATGCGCTCGGGCGCAACCGTGCGCACGGCCGCGACTAGCGCTTGCCCCAATACCTGCCCGCCGTAGACGCGCTGCCAGCCCTGCTGCGGGCTGCGTCCGCGAAACAGGTTCTCCTCCAGCTGCTCCAGGTCCAGTATGGAGATGAGATTGCCGATGGCGCTCGATGACTTGGCGGCTTTCGACGGCATGTCGCACCTGTCTTGCATGGGTCGCCGACAAGGGAGGCCGCGTGCGAGGGGCTGTCAAGCCGCAGGGCCGTCGCGCGCAGAATTGTCTCGGGAGCAATGGCCGTGAGCGCGGCGAGCGACCGCTACGACGTCGTGATCGGTGGCGGCGGCACCGCCGGGCTGGCACTTGCTTGCGCGCTTGCCGATGCGCTTGGCCCCGAGATGCGCATCGCCGTTGCCGATCGCACGGCGTTCGGCGATCCCGCGCGGGCGCGAGACGGGCGCGCCTTCGCCCTGTCGGCGGGCACCAAGAACATGCTTGTCCTGCTCGGCGTCTGGCCCGCGATTGCCGGGCACGCTCAGCCGGTGACGGTGGTCGACATCACCGACTCGAGCCTGGACGATGCCTTCCGCCCGGTCCTCGTCTCCTACGACAACAGAGTGGACGGGGAGCCCGCCACCTGGATCGTGGAGAACGACCGGCTGCTCGATGCGCTGCAGGACGCAGCGTCCGCGCGAGCTGGAATTTTCCTGCTCGGCGGGCAGGCGGCGGAAGGCTTCACCCGGGACGAGCACGGCGTCGAGGTCGCGCTCGCGGGCGGCGAAAAGCTGCGCGCGCCCCTCCTCGTCGCCGCCGACGGGCGCGCCTCGCGCCTGCGAGAGACCGCTGGCATCCAGGTTGTGCGCTGGAGCTACCCCCAGATCGGCATCGTCACCACCGTGCGCCACGCCAAGCCCCACGGCGGCCGGGCCGTCCAGCATTTCCTCCCCTCCGGCCCGTTCGCGATGCTGCCGCTGACCGGCAACCGCACCTGCGTCACCTGGACGGAGGAGGAGAAGCGCGGGCGGGAGATCGTCGCCCTCGACGACGCCGCGTTCCTGGCCGAGGTCGAGAAGCGCTTCGATTGGCGCCTGGGCGCGGTCTCACTCGCGGGTCCGCGCAGCGCCTGGCCGCTCGACATGCACCTTGCCCGCGCGCTGGTGACCGACCGCTTCGCGCTGGTCGGCGACGCGGCGCACGGCGTGCACCCGATCGCCGGCCAGGGCCTGAATTTGGGCTTCCGCGATGTCGCCGCGCTGGCCGAGGTGGTGGTCGAGGCGGCGCGGCTCGGCCTCGACATCGGCTCGGCTACCGTGCTCGAGCGCTACGAGCGCTGGCGCCGGCTCGACTCGGCGCTCTCGGCTGCCGCCTTCGATGGCCTCAACCGGCTCTTCTCCAACGACTGGACACCCCTGCGTACGCTGCGCGACGCCGGCCTGGGGCTGGTCGAGCGCATGCCCGGCCTGAAGCAGTTCTTCGTCGCCGAAGCCGCCGGCCTCACCGGCGACGTGCCGAAGCTCCTGCGCGGCGAGGCGTTGTAAGTGAAGTCTCAGACGGATCAAACCTCCCTCGGCAGGAGAGTGATTCTTCGCTTGCTTCGCTGGACAAAGCCTCGGTCGATGAGGCGTTTTACGGACGTACCTAGCGTGCTTTGCGGTATTCCGACGCTGTCTGAGATTGTCTTTAGCGTGCCTGACACGCTGCCCCCTTTCTGTCGCAGGAACTCGAGGAGGATGGCATCCGACTTTGCGATTCTTTGCTCCTTTTTTTGCGGCGACGCTTTGACAGGCACCAGGCCTCGGATGAGGCCCAGGCTGTCTTTGATGCCTGCTTCCCACGCCGCGAGCATACGCACGCCCACTTCGCCCTCCCTAGAGGCGAAATATTCCCTCAGCTGAGGTGCGACGGATGCCATAGCGTCCGCTGTGAATTCCGTGTGCTCCGCCGCCTTTCTCTCCGACAAGTCCGCACGCGTCTGTGCCAGCCTGATGAGGCTCTTACGGTCGGGCCACCTTGTCGAGCCATCCAGGGTCAGTGCCATCGGATCTCCGGGCACATAGGACCATGTGGTCACGAGATCATAGACCGGAGCGAGTCTTGCGGGGCCATCCACATGCTCGTAGGTGATGCCGAAGTTCTTGAGGTGCGCATCACCATTTCGGATTGCACAGTTGAGGAGGAACAGCCGGAAAAGGTCTTCCAGTGATCTGTTAGCTTCGGACGGCGCAACAAACTCGCGCAGTCGCCTGAATATGCGAGTCTCGTAGCCGCCCTTGTACTTGTCGGCCGTGCCCAGGGCATTGAGGACGCAGAAATCCTCGAAGCCAAGATAATGGCCGTCCGCAAGGTCAAAGCGGTCCACAATGAGTGCGCCCCCATCGTCGGAGAGGACGAAGTTGGGAACGGGCATTCCGAGGCGCTTCGCAACCTGGAGGCAAAAGAACTCATTTGCTGCGAGTTCAGGGTACTCCTCGTCTTCCCAGAGCTTGACGATGTGGGTGGCGCTCATGATGCTGGGAGACTGTCGTCCTTTTGGGTCCGACACCTTGCCAGTCCCGCGAATCATCACTTTGGGCTGCACGCCGGAGAGACCGGAGTGCGATGCGAATTGGTCCAAGAGATAATTGAAAAGATCACCGTCGCGGCGGGCGCGCAGTATCTCGTCGATCGACTGAAATGGAACTTCCTCGGTCAAGTTCTCATCGATCGCTGAATATCTTAGGCGTCCTATCTGACTCCGCCCGACGATGGCGATCAAATCGAACTCGTCAAACGTCCCGGTGGCCTTGGCAAAGCGGCGTGTCAGACGCTCGCGCAAGGCGCCCTCGGGCAGGTTCATCTCGAAGATCGGAAGAAGGCCAAACTTCACGTCCCAAGATTGGACACGAACAGGCATGGTTACAGAAATGGCCCGTTGACGGTCTGCCAAGGGCTCATAAACGAACGTCGAGCCACGCGGTAGCAGTCTGTCCAGCACGCCCGCGCGTTGGCTGTCTGACCATACGCGTATCATGTGGTCTCGCCTTCCTCCTCCTCGGCTTGGAGATCCTCAAGGGTCGGACGCTGCTGGTTGAGAGCGGTGATGCGAAAGTCGAGGCCGACAGCGTTCAAGATGCGGAGGAGATTCTTGAAGCCGATGTCGGACGCTCGCAGATTCTCCAGCGCCTCGATGCGGGCACGGCTGACGCCCGCTCGTTTGGCGAGCTCCTCGCGCGTCAGTTTAAGCGCCCGGCGGTTTTTTTTGATTTGTTCGCCGAGTTCAGTGAGGTTTGGCATGGAAACAGCTCATTCGTGAGCTACTATCGGCTCTTTGCAAATGAATAGCTTATATACGAGTTGTTTGGCAATCGTCAACAGCTCACCTATGAGCTAATCGGCCCGAAGTAAGAGCGAAGAGCTAACATTTGAGCTGTTTCTAGCCAACGTGAACCTCAAAGGATAGCCCGCGCCCCGCAGTGAACCTCACCTGCCAACGCTTTCAAGAACCACGCCTCCTCCACGCCGAAACCCTTGAGGTCGAGGGTCCCCGCGGGCTCGAGCGCGAACAGGCCGTCGAGCCGCTCCCTTGTCGCCCTGGCCACCAGCACGCGGCCGGCGTCGCTCTGCCCCTCCAGCCGCGACGCCAGGTTCACCGTATCGCCCCACACGTCGTAGGTTAGCCGTTTGGCGCCGATGACGCCGGCCATCACCGGGCCGGAGGCGATGCCAATCCGCAGGTGCAGGGGCACGCCGAAATCCCGCGACAGCTGCTGCGCCGCATGCAGCATGGCAAGGCTCAGGCGCGCGAGCCTGGGCGCGTGGTCCGCCACCGGCTCCGGCACGCCGGCCGCCGCCATGTAGGCGTCGCCGACGGTCTTGATCTTCTCCACGCCGTGGGTGACGGCCAGGCGATCGAAGCGCTGCATCATCTCGTT
>DATEVP010000483.1:0-2553 GCA_035258465.1 Hyphomicrobiaceae bacterium | reverse complement strand
CGGCGAAGTGCGGCCCAACCCTGCGGAGGCAGACGGCTTTGCCTAGCTCACGCCGCAAGAACTCGCCTCCGACGTGGACCGGGCACCGGAATGCTACTCGGTCTGGTTCCGCATCTATCTCCGCGACCACGGATCGACGTTGATCTCGAAGATCTGAGCGGCCGCGTCAGACGATCTTCAGATTGGCGAGATCATCACCTGTGCCGGCGCGCGGCTTGTGTTCGACCCGTGGCGCCTGCCCACCCCGTAGCACCGTATTGCCCATATAGAGCGTCCTCTGGTCGATCGCTGGTGGATTGAGCCAGTCCGCCTCGTTGATCTGGCCGCTCTGGCCGTAGGCCGCGAGCGGGTTCTCGTAGGTGACCTTGGTGATCTGCTCCTCGGGGATGCCGCCGCGCCGCATCAGCTCAGCCGTCTTTGGCACCGCAAGCGGGTCAGAGACGCCCCAGTCGCATGCGCTGTCACAGAAAATGCGCTCGGCACCATAGGTTTTCACGATCTCGACCATGCGCTCATTGCCCATCTTGGTGAAGGGATAGATGGAAAAAGCGGCCCAGAAACCGCGATCCAGAACCTCGCGCACGGTCTCCTCGTTGTTGTGGTCGATCACGACACGGCCCGGATCGAGGCCATGCTCGAGCGCCACCGCCATCGAGCGCAGCGTGCCCTGCCGCTTGTCGCGGTGGGGCGTGTGCACCATGACGGGAAGCTCGAGCTCCTTCGCCAGCTCCAGCTGGAGCCGATAGTATTTGTCTTCCAGCGCCGTCTGCTCGTCGTAGCCGAGCTCGCCGATGGCAACCACGCCCTCCTTCAAAGCATAGCGCGGCAGGATTTCCATCACCGCCTCGGCCAGCTCCTCGTTGTTCGCCTCCTTGGGGTTGAGGCCTATCGTGCAGTAGTGCCGCAAACCGAATTGGCCGGCGCGAAAACGCTCGAAGCCGCAGATCAGGGACAAATAGTCGATGTAGGTGCCGACATGGGTGCGCGGCTGCCCGAGCCAGAACGCGGGCTCGATGCACGCAACGATCCCGGCCGCCGCCATACGCTCATAGTCGTCGGTGGTGCGCGAGATCATATGCGTGTGTGAATCGACAAACATGGTCGTCTCCTATCTCGCCGTCCGAGTTCGCAACTGCCGCGGCCCATCATTGCGATTGCGCTGTTGCCGATAGCGCCGCCCAGCCGGGCTTGCCGGCAGCTGCGGCACGGGCGAGCTCCGGCACGCCGGCAAGAAGGCTCTTTGCGCGAGCCGAGGTCGAGGCCGTCAGGGCCAGGGCTGCAGCTTGCCGCTCGGCCAAGCCGCCGGTCTCGAGCACACGTTTAAGGTCGGCCAGAGCGGCGTCGTCGGCAAAGCGTCCGACGCATCGCCACAGCTCCGGGCTCACCGGCCGCGCGGCAGCCCAACGCTCATGCGCATAGTCGCACAGCATGCGCATCAGCCGAGGATTGGCGCGCTCATCCAGGCCCTGAATGGGATCGAGCTTGCTGCCGATGAACAGCGCCTTCAGCACCATGTGGTTCCAGGCGTTCTCGTCGAACTGCTCCCGTGGATAGGGATTGCGGTGCGCAACGGCTTCGAAGATCGGCTGCATCCCGCTTCGTGCTCCTTCGCGAGCGCGGGCCACATGCAGCTTTGGCGCCGGATAGAGCGGCAAGGCGCGGTAGAAGGTGATGAGCTCGCCGATATCGGCGGTGCGGAACAGCTGCTCGATGCGTGCCCGGAACTTGGCATCATCGCCGTCGAAACTGGCCAAGACGAAGGCAACGCGCGACGCTTGATCCACGCTCCAGTCGCTCGGGTCCCACCCTGGGCGTGCTGCCTGCGCGGCAGCCAGATCCTCCCGGGACAGATCCAGGTCGTGCTTGCCCAAGCGCCGCGTCGCATAGCCGAGCGCAAGATAGATGTCCTTTTCGATCGGCGCCGAGCTGAGCTTGGCAATTTGCTCGTCAAACCAGTGCCGGGCGTCCGCCGATAGCCGGCGGGCGACCCATGTGCGCAGGACTGCGATCAGTGTGGGAACACCATTTTCCATCGCGCAGTGCCGCCTCTATCGTCGCCAGCCGCCGCAAGACCGCGTCAGGCTATGCCCAGCTCGCACGGGGTGTCCAGTGCCTGTACCGCTCGACCCGCCTTGCTGGATTGAAGCCATCCGGGACCATGCCGTGGCATCGAGCCCAGCATAAGGGCCACTTGCCGCGGCCACGACATGGTCGGCCGGGGTGGGGCGTGCTTTCAATGCCAGATGAAGCTTGGCGAAATCCGCAATTGTGATGCGGCCATGAGGCCGAGCAAGCGTTGCGCCTCTTTGCGTGCGTGAAGGCGCCGTGCTTGCCGATCGTCACGCGCCGCTTCTGCCCCTTCAGGGTCCCGCGCACGCTGTAGACGGCTGCCTTGCCTTGACGGCGGATGGAGAAGCCAGTTAGTTCCGTGTCGTGCAGCGTCTCGCCCACCGGCAAGCCGGCGACGCCAGCAAGCGTGATGCGGCTTCTCGTAGGGCCAGGGTCCGAGCAGGTTCCGCGCTGGCCTGATCGTGATGAACTGCCATGCATATG
>DATEVP010000482.1:0-2814 GCA_035258465.1 Hyphomicrobiaceae bacterium | reverse complement strand
CCGGGCGAAGCACGTCACAGCGCCGATGCCGAGCGAGGCGAGCGCGGCCAGATCCTGCGGGCGCAGCACGGCGCCAACGTCGAGCACGGTCTCGCCCGCCTTCACGTCCTCGCCCGCCTTGCGCACGTTGGCGCCTGGCTTCACGCCTGCCGGGACCGCAACCAGCGTGCGCCCGTCGGCTGTGCGCGTGGCCACATCCTCCTGCATGACGACGGTGTCGTGCCCGTCCGGCATGACCGCACCGGTGAAGATGCGCGCCGCCGTGCGCGCCGCAGGCTTGCGCGCCAGGGGATGCCCGGCCGCCGCCCGGCCTTCGACGGCCAGCTCGCTCCCCGCCGCCCGGTCGTAATCGGCCGCCGCGAAGGAGTAGCCATCGACGGCCGCGTTGGTGTGCGCCGGCACGGCGCGGGCGGCCGTCGCCGCCGCCGCCAGGATACGCCCCGCCGCATCGACAAGGCGCACGCTCTCGGTTGCGACCACGGGGCGGATGCGGCTCTTCAGGATGGCCAGCGCCTCGCCGTGACGCAGGCGGTCCTTGTCGTGCAGGAAGCAGTCGTCGAGGAGCTTGCTCATGCCGGGCGTCGCATCGCCAGCCGCATGCGCGGCGTTCGCACCAGTAGCCTAGCGCGACCGCTTACCGCTTGGCCATAGCGCTCATTGGCGACCGCCACCACCTTCCGATTGTCCCCCGCGGCCCTCCCGATCCATCTGCTCCCACCAGGTGCGCGTGCCGTAGGGCAGCTTGTTGGCATCGCGCTCGATCCAGGTGCCGGCTTCGGGCTCGCGGGGCTTGCGCCAGTGCTTCTTCGCCTGGGCCTTCTTCTTGGTGTAGCCCTCGGCGGCGGCAGCCGGTCCCGCAAGCCCCGCCACACCGGTGACGAGGGACAGGGCAACGAGGGCACAGAACAGGCTTCTCATGCTTTACCTCCGGGCGATCACGCGGCGGGCTCGTGTTCGATTACCGAGCAAAAAATGGGAAACGCGCCCTGAGCCTCTGCCATTGCCGCCCGAGTGGCAAGAAGACGACGTCGAGAACTCATAGGAGGATTGTCATACAAGCATTATCTGAGTGCCTTGGGCAGCCATAGCGCGATCTCCGGCCAGAACAACAGGGCAAGGAGGCAAAGGACCTGGATCACCATGTAGTCCGCCATGCCTCTGTAGATGGTCGACAAGCTCCATTGCGGCACGACGTTCTTGAGATAGTAGGCGGCCATGGCGACCGGCGGGCTCAGAAAGGCGGTCTGCAGGTTGACCGCCACCAGCACTCCAAACCAGATCAGCATGTCGAGCTTGGACAAGCCGAGCTGCAGCCTTTCCACGACCGGCAGAAAAATCGGCAGGAATACCAGCACGATCGCCGGCCATTCGAACGGCCAGCCCAGCACGAAGATCAGGAACATGATCAGCGCCAGTTTCCAGATATCGGGCAGCGGCAGGCCGACCAGCGTGTTGGTGATGACGCTTGCCGTGCCAAGCTTGGTGAAGACGGCGCCGAACACGTTCGACGACACGACCAGCAGCAGCACCATGCTGGAGGTCACCATGGTGGCCACGGCAGCGTTCTTGAGCGCGGTTGGCGTGAGCCGGCCGTAGACGAGCGCCAGCATCGTGGCGCCGAAGGCACCGCAGGAGGCTGCTTCCGTCGGCGTGGCGAGACCGGCAAGGATCGTCCCCAACGTGAAGCCGATCAGGGCGGCCAACGGCAGCACGCCGATCAGCACCTCCTTGATGACCAGCCAGGCGTCGCCGACCCGCTCTTCCTTCGGCACCGGGGGGCCGAGCGCCGGGTTCCAGAAGCTGCGCGCCAGGCAATAGGCTACGTAGAGGCCGGCGAGTAGCAAACCAGGACCGAAGGCGGCCGAGTAGAGCATATTGACCGGCACGCCGATGGTCGGGCCCATCACCACCAGCATCACGCTCGGCGGAACGAGAATCCCGAGCGTGCCGCCGGCCGCAATCGCCCCGGCCGACAGCTTGGCGTCATAGCCGGTCTTGATCATGACCGGGCCGGCCATGATGCCGAGCACCGTGACAGCCGCCCCGACGATCCCGGTCGCCATGGCAAAGATGGTCGCGGTCAGGATCACGGCAAGGTAGAGGGCCCCACGCACGGGAGCGAGCAGGTGGCGGAGCGCCAGGAAGAGGCGCTCCATCAGGCCCGCCTGCTCCGTCATGTAGCCCATGAAGATAAAGAGCGGGACCGCCGGCAGGACGTCGTCCTTCATGGTGCCCCAGATCTGCAGGTAGGCGAGGTTGAAGGTCTGATCGGGGCCGATGCCGATCGAGCCGAAGACGAAGGCCAGGAACAGCAGGGTGAAGGAGATCGGGAAGCCGATGAAGATGACACCGATCATGCCGGCGAGCATGACGAGGCCGAGGATCTCGTTGAAGCTCATTACCGGCTCACACCTCGATCTTCTCGCGGTGAACGAGCATTTCGCCCGTGCGGGCTGCCCACAGGCTCTTCATCAGCTCGGAGATGCCCTGCAGGAACAGCAGCGCCGCAGCGAGCGGGATCACGGCCCTGAGCGGCCATATCACCGGCCGCCAGAGGCTCGAGGTGGATGTCTCGTCGATCGACAGCGAATAGAAAAAGTCGTCGATCGAGATGGCGAACAGGATCGCCATCGACGGCAGGAAGAACAGCACGTAGGCGACGCTGTCGATGATGCCCTTCTTGCGGTCGGAGAATTTCTCCCACAACATGTCGGTGCGCACGTGCGCGCCTTTGAGCAGCGCATAGGCGGCACCCAGCATGAACAGCGCGCCGAACGACATCGTCGTCACGTCGAGCGCCCAGGACGTCGGCGC
>DATEVP010000481.1:0-22161 GCA_035258465.1 Hyphomicrobiaceae bacterium | reverse complement strand
CCGACGGTGCCGAGATCGAAGCGCCCGCCGGTCGCGGCTTCTGTCGCCCGCCAGCCGAGCTCCCAATAGGGCGGCATGCGGCCCCAGTTCTTGTCGCCGCCGTTCAGGAGATCGAAGATGTGAGCCTGAACGGCAATGGGGACATTGATCGAGCCGATCATCAGGCCTCGTCCCTGGCCCCGCAGGAAAGAAACGACCCCGCCCGCCGCATCGAGGCCGAACAGCGAGCCGCCGGAGAGCACGACGGCGTCGATGCTGGTGACGGTCATTTCCGGCTCGAGCAGGGCGGTGTCGCGGCTGCCCGGCGCCCCGCCCCGGGTGACGCCGGATGCGACGTTCGCCTGGTCGAAGACGACTACCGTGACCCCGGTCGCAACACGGGCGTCGTGCGCATGGCCGACGCGGATGCCGGCAAGATCGGTGATCAGATTGAGGCGTGCGCTCAAGGCCATCCCCCCGCTGCAAGCGGCGTTGGCGCAACTTGGCGCGCAAGCGGCCCACCGTCAACGCGGGAGCGGTGTCGAAAACGAAGGAGGCAGCCCGAGGGCCGCCTCCCGAGAGCAGTTTGCGTGCTTGTCAGTTCTGGACGTAGGTGATTTTGCCGTCGGCGCCCTTCTTCCAGGTGTACATCACGTAGTCGGGCCGCGTGATGTCGCCCTTCTTGTCGTACTTGAGATCGCCGATGACGGTCTTGTAGTTCTTGCCGCCGCGCACCTCGGCCGCGACCTTCTTGGGGTCCAGCGACTTGATGGCGGTTGCGGCCTGCGCAATCACCTCGAGCGCCGCATAGGTATAGAGCGTGTAGGCCTCGGGGTTGAACTTCTTGGCCTCGAACTTCGCCACCACGGCCTTGGCCTCGGGACGCTTGCGCGGATCGGGCGCAAACGTCATCAGCGTACCCTCGGCGCCGGGGCCGGCGATGGCCGCGAACTCGTCGGAGGCGATGCCGTCGCCACCCATCAGCGGCGCCTTGACGCCCTGGTCGCGCAGCTGGCGCACGATCAGGCCGCCTTCGGTGTGCAGACCGCCCCAGTAGACGAGATCGGCGCCGGCAGCCTTGATCTTGGATATGAGCGCGGTGAAGTCCTTCTCGCCGATGTTCACGCCTTCATAGAGCACCTCCTTGATGCCGGCCTTCGTCATCGTCTTCTTGGTCTCGTCGGCAAGTCCCTGCCCGTAGGTGGTCTTGTCATGGACGATGGCGATTTTCTTGCCCTTGAACTTGTCAGCGATGTACTTGCCCGCCACCTCGCCCTGCTGATCGTCGCGGCCGCAGGTGCGGAACACGTTCCACAGGTTGCGCTCGGTGACCTTCGGGTTGGTCGCCGCGGGCGTGATCATGAAGATGCCGTTCTCGGCATAGACCTCGGACGCCGGCATGGTGACGCCGGAGTTGAAGTGACCGAGGACGAACTGCACTTTGTCACCGACGAACTTGTTGGCAACGGACACACCCTCTTTGGGGTCCGACCTGTCGTCGCCGAACACGAGCTCGATCTTCTGCCCGTTGATGCCGCCCTTGGCGTTCATATCGGCGACGGCCTGCTCGGCACCGTTCTTCAGCTGTGCGCCGAAGGCGGCGTTGGGTCCCGTCAGGGGGCCGGCCACGCCGACCTTCAACTGCGCGGAAGCACCGCCGGTGCCAACAACGGCTGCAGCCGCGATGGCCAGCACCGGCCAGAATACTTTCTTCATCAAGGCCTCCCTTTACTTCTCCAACAGAAGCACAAAAAACGCGAACCCGGCGGGAGAGCCCGCCTCGGGCGTGATGATTCAACGAAAGTTTGACAAAGTCACGTCGATTTGAGGAAGGGCTCTGGCGCGCGAGCGGGCAACCGCGCCCAGAAATCAGGCCGCTAATTCAGTCGCCGCCATCCAAGCAGGCCGAAGCGGCGGAAGAGCCAGCCGTACTGCGTAGCCATCTGGTGGGCCCGCACCAGCCTGTAGCCGAACGAGGCTGCCGCAAAAGCCACAATGAAATCCACGCAGTAGCTCTTCAGGGAGACGAATGGCTCGTCGAACAGCGCGAAGTGCCAGAAGCGCACGATGAGGGCGAGGCCCAGCATATAGAGGGGGACGTGCCAGTAGGGCCGCCAGGTATGGGCAATGGCTCGGCCCGAGATGAACGCGGCGCCACCCCCCATGATCAAGGTGACCAAGACGAAGGTCCAGAGCACATTGTCGCCGCCGTCGTAGAGGTAGTGTGGCATGACCCCATCTCCTCAGTGGCGCCCGCCTTCGAGGTAGGCGGCACGGATCTCGGGTCGCGCCAGCAGCTCCTTGCCGGTGCCGCTCATGGTGATGGTGCCGCTCACCATCACGTAGGCCCGATGCGCCAGCTTCAGCGCATGGAAGGCGTTCTGCTCGACCAGGAAGATGGTCGTCCCCTGGCGGTTGAGCTCTGCGATCACCTCGAAGATCTGCTTGACGATGAGGGGGGCGAGGCCGAGCGAAGGCTCGTCGAGTAGCAGCAGCTCGGGTCGGCTCATCAGCGCGCGGGCAATGGCCAGCATCTGCTGCTCGCCGCCCGACAGCGTGCCGCCGCGCTGGTCGAGGCGGCGGGCCAGCACCGGGAAGAGCTGGCAGATGCGGACGAGATCGGTCTCGAAATGGGCGCCGTTGTCGATCTCTGCGCCCATCTGCAGGTTCTCGCGCACCGTCATGCGCGGGAAGATGCGTCTCCCCTCCGGAGCCTGCGCAATGCGCAGGCGGGCGATCTCGTGCGTCGGCAGGTCGGTGATGTCGCGCCCGCGATAGAAGATGCGCCCCTCGCGGGCTCGCGGGTTGCCGAAGACGGTCATCATCAAGGTCGACTTGCCCGCCCCGTTGGCACCGATGAGCGTGACGATCTCGCGCTCGTGCACGTCGACGGCCACGCCCTTCAGCGCCATGATGCTGCCGTAGAAGCTCTTGACGCCCCGCACGGCGAGAAGCGGCTCGCTCATCGGGCGATCTCCGCTTCGACCTCGTCGACCTCCTGGTCCTCGACGCCGAGATAGGCGGCGATCACCTTGGGGTCGTTGCGCACCGTGTCGGGCGTGCCGTCCGAGATCTTCTGTCCGTAGTCGAGCACGATCACGTGGTCGGAGATTTCCATGACCACCGACATGTCGTGCTCGATCAGCAGGATGGTCGTGGCCTGCTCGGTCTGGATCGACTTCAGGAAGCCCGTGAGCTCGGCGGACTCGCGCGGGTTGAGGCCCGCCGCCGGCTCGTCGAGGCACAGCAGTGCCGGCTGCGTGCACATGGCGCGGGCAATCTCGAGCCTGCGCTGTGCGCCGTAGGGCAGATCGCCGGCGGGATCATCGGCGCGATCCATGAGGCCGACCTTGTCGAGCCAGTATTTGGCGCGCTCCACGGCCTGACGCTCGGCCTTTGCGTAGCTGCGCGCGCCGAAGAGGCCGAGCAGCGTCCAGCCCGAGGCCCGCATCAGCGGGTTGTGCTGCGCCACGATCAGGTTCTCCAGCAGCGTCATGCCCGGAAACAACCGGATGTTCTGGAAGGTGCGCGCGATCCTGGCGCGCGCCGCGATCTGGTAGTCCGGCATGCGCTCGAGCAGAAAGACCGTGGCCGATGCCCCGCGGCGCCAGCGCCGGCCCGACGCGGTCAGCGCGTCGACCTGGCCCGCTGCAGGCTCGCCGCCGGGGGCCAGCACGATGCGCCCGCTGGTCGGCTTGTAGAACCCGGTGATGCAGTTGAAGACGGTGGTCTTGCCGGCGCCATTGGGGCCGATGATGGCGGTGATGTCGCCGCGGGCGGCCGAGAACGACAAATCGTCGATGGCGACGAGCCCGCCAAACCGCATACTCAGGTGCTCGACGGTGAGCAGCGGGGCTGGCGGCGCGTCCATCATCAGCCACGCCCCTCGCCGACGAATTCCGCCCGTATGGCCCGACGCTCACGCAGGAATATGGATGGCCGGCGCGTGGCGATCAGCCCGCGCGGCCGCCAGATCATGAGCAGCACCATGGCCAGCCCGAACAGCAGCATACGGTAGTGGGTCGGCTCGAAGTCGGACCCGAACACGCGCTTGAGCCAATCGAGCTCGCGCAAGATCTCGGTGCCGCCGATCATGCCGATGGCGGCGATGGCAACGCCGATCTGGCTACCCATGCCGCCGAGCACGACAATGGCAACGACCAATGCGCTTTCCAGGAAGGTGAAGGATTCGGGGCTGATGAACCCCTGGCGGGCCGCGAAGAAGGAACCGGCAAAGCCGCCGAAGCCGGCGCCGATGGCGAAAGCGGTGAGCTTGGTGTTGGTGGTGTTGATGCCGAGCGAGCGGCAGGCGATCTCGTCCTCGCGCAAGGCCTCCCAGGCCCGGCCGACGGGCAGGCGGCGCAGCCGCAGCGTGACCCAGTTGGTGATGAGGGCGAGCGCCAGGATGACATAGAACAGAAAGAGGGTCCGGTAGAGCGGGGTGAACTCCAGGCCGAAGACGGCCGCGAAGCCCTCGTCGCTGGCATTGAAGGGGATGCCGAAGAACGTCGGCCGCGGGATGCCGGAGATGCCGGCATAGCCATTCGTCACCGGCACCCAGTTGATGAGCACGAGGCGGATGATCTCGCCGAAGGCCAGCGTGACGATGGCGAGATAGTCCCCGCGCAGGCGCAGCACGGGAAAGCCCAGCATGACGCCCCAGAACGCGGCCATGATGCCGGCGAGCGGCAGGCAGAGCCAGAATCCGAAGCCGAAATTGTGCACCAGGAGCGCGGTGGAATAGGCGCCGACGGCGTAGAAGGCGACATAGCCGAGGTCGAGCAGCCCCGCGAGGCCGACAACGATGTTGAGGCCCCAGCCGAGCATGACGTAGATCAGGATCTGGATGCCGAAATTGTCGATCCACTTGATGGCGCCGGCGCTGCCGGCAAGTGCCAGCGCCAGCACCGGATAGAGCAGGAGCAGGACGAGCCCGCCGCCGGCGAAGATCCGTCCCGCGACGCTGGCGACGGCTGGCGTGAGGCCCGCGCGCGGCCGCGGGCGCGACATCCTGGGCGCCGCTGCGGCGATCAGGTAGAGCAGCCTGCCGGCAAAGGCCACGAGCACGGCGATTGCCACATACGACCAGCGCGCCTGCAGGACCAGCTCGTTGAAGATGTCCTGCTCGGTGCGCAGCGCCAGGATCGGTACCGCCAGCCCAAGCGCCACGAGCGCCGTGCCGAGGGCGTCCTTGACGGCTGCGGCAATCCTCCGGGAGGCCGGGGGGCGCTGCGCGGTGGCGTCCATGGGTGCTGGCCTCACACCTTCTCAACCTCGGGCTTGCCGAGCAGACCGGAGGGCAGGAAGACGAGCGTAACGGCGAGGATGGAGAAGGTGGCAACGTCCTTGTAGTCGATCGAGAAGTAGGCCGACCACAGCGTCTCGATGAGCCCGATCAGCAACCCGCCCAACACCGCGCCGGGAAGCGAGCCGATGCCGCCGAGGACGGCGGCGGTGAAGGCCTTGACGCCCGGCACGAAGCCGTCATTGAAGTGAACCACGCCGTAATAGATCAGGAACAGCAGACCGGCGACCGCAGCCAGGGCCGCGCCCATCACGAAGGTGAGCGAGATCGTCTTGTCGACGTCCACGCCGAGCAGCGCCGCCATCCTGCGATCCTGCTCGCAGGCCCGCTGCGCGCGCCCCAGCGCGGTGCGCTGGACGACGTACCAGAACGCCACCAGCAGCACGGCGGTGACGGCGACGATCAGGATCTGCTTGTAGGACAGCGTCACCGCGTAGCCGTCGCCTCCGCCTTCGCTCAGCGCGATCACGCCGGGCAGGAACGACGGCGAGGGCTTGTTGCGGGGCCCCTGGGTCACCTGCACGAGGTTGGACAGGAAGATCGACATGCCGATGGCGGAAATGAGTGGCGCGAGCCGGTGGGAGCCGCGCAACGGGCGATAGGCCAGCCGTTCGATCACCCACGCCCAAAGCGACGTGAGCAGCATGCAAAGGATGAGGACGATGAAGAGTGCGACCGCCAGCGAGCCGATGCCCAAGATCTGAGTGAGCACGAGCAGGAAGATGAGGGCGATGAAGGTGGAGAGCATGAAAACGTCGCCGTGGGCGAAGTTGACCATGCCGATGATGCCGAACACCATCGTGTAGCCGATGGCGATCAGGCCGTAGATGGAACCCAGCGTGATGCCGTTGATGAGCTGCTGGACGAAGTATTCCATGCCCGACCTCTTCTGCCGCCGCCCGCGGCAAGAGCGCCGCCGGGCTCGGAAAGCAGTGGTCAGGCTAGCAGACACCCGCGCCCAGTCACAACGCAACGCGTGGGTTTGAGCCAATTCTGGCGGGAAAAATCGTGGGCCGCCGCCGGAACGGGGCAAACGGCGAACTAGAGCACGTTGTGCGTGCCGTCGCAGAACGGCTTGTCATCGGTGCTCTTGCAGCCGCAGAGATTGAAGGTGCCCGAGGACTCCGCCACGAAGCGCAGCGGCTGGAAGCTCGTCACCTTGTGCGAGCCGTCGCAGAAGGGCTGCTTGGCCGAGCGCCCGCAGGCGCACCAGAAATAGGCTTTGCCGGCTTCCAGCTGGACCTGATAGGGGCTCTTCTGCGCGCAAACCGCCTCATCCGACATCGATCGATCTCCTCGCAAACCTTTCGGGCGCGCAGGCCCTCGAAAGCTCAGGTGACGTTGAGCTTGACCTTTTGGACGATCTTGTTGCCGCCGTCCTCGACCCACGTGAACTCGAACTCGCCGGGCCCCGGTACCTTCATGAAGAACGAGAGGTAGGGATTGGCGGAGATGCCCGGGAGCAACTCCGCCTTGAAGACCTCGTTGCCTGCAAACTTGGCGATGAACGCGTTGATGATGTTGCGCGGGATGCTCTGGCCTTCCGCGGTCTTGCGCTGACCGGTCTCCATCACGTGCGAGACGAGGGTCTTGACCTCGATGATATCGCCGACCTTGGCGGCATCGGGGAGCTTGACGCGCGGCTTGGACATGGCTCGGGTTCTCCTTGGATCTTCAGCCGCCGCAACCGCCGATCGTCACCTTGACGGCGCGCTTGCTCATGAGGAACTTGCTGTCGCTCAGCTCGGCGATGGCGATCACGTCCTGGGTCCTGGCCAGACGCATGCGGCTGGAAACCATCGCTCGTCCCGATTGCGGGGTGAGGCGAAACGTGGCCACGCCGGGCTGGGGGTTGCCCGTCGAGATGATGTGGATCGCCCTCACGTGGTCCTTTTCCGTCATCGGACTGTCAATTCTGACGGAGAATGGCACCGTGTTGCCGTTCTCGGCGATCTCGGGCATGTCGAGGGTCAGCTTGGCCTCCGTCGGCTTGGCCTCGCCCAGAATGCTCTTCACCGCCTGCTCCCAGGGCTGCGGTTGCTCCTGCGCCAGAGCGTGCAGGGGAAGCGATACGGCCGCTGCGGCACCCAGGGAAAACTGGCGTCGACTGAGCATTCTCACGCTGCGCCTCATTTGTTGGCTTTCTGCCGGGATTGGCCCCGCGTCCGCTCGCCCATCGTTGCCAAGGGGTGGCAATAATCTAGAATGGGCACAGACAATTTACAACGCGGCGATCCCGTCGCCGTTGGGGATGAGGGAGGCGGTCAATGTCTGACGTTTCACGGCGGGATTTCGCCAAGCTTGCCGGCGTGACGGGGGTTGGGGCGCTCGCCTCCTCAGGGTGGGCAACGTTCGCCATCGCCCAGACCCCGGCACGTGTCGTGATCGTGGGCGGCGGTGCCGGCGGAGCCAGTGCGGCCCACTACGTGAAGAAGGATGGGCCCCAGATCGATGTGACGCTGATCGAGGCCAATCCGATCTACAGCTCCTCGTTCTTTTCCAACCTCTATATCGGCGGGTTTCGCTCGCTGGAGTCACTGAACCACACCTATGGCGGCCTGCGGCGGATCGGGGTCAAGGTGGTGCACGACGTGGCAACCGAGGTGAACACCGGCAACAAGACGGTGCGCACGCGGGGCGGCCGCACGTACCCCTACGACCGCCTGGTGCTGTCGCCGGGCATCGACATCAAATACGAGTCCATCACGGGCTATTCGCGCGATGCCGCCCGCATCATGCCCCACGCCTACACCACCAATGCGCAGCAGAAACGTCTGCTCAAGCGGCAGCTGCAGGCAATGCGCGACGGCGGCACGGTGGTGATGGCGATGCCGAACAATCCCTTCCGCTGCCCGCCCGGGCCCTATGAGCGAGCCTGCATGATCGCGCACTACATCAAGACCAAAAAGCCGAAATCCAAGCTCGTCATTTTCGATCCGAAGAAGGCCTTCTCCAAGCAGCCCGTGTTCACCGAAGCGTTCAAGAACCACTACAAGAGCATCATCGAGCTGAACCTGACGACTGAGATCGACGACTTCTCGGTGGTCAGCGTCAATCCCAGGACCAAGGAGATCGTGACGAAGGCCGGCAAGAAGGTGAAGGCCGACGTTGCCAACATCATCCCTCAGCAGCGCGCCGGCGAGATCGCCGCCAAGGCCGGTTGCACCGAGGGGGACTGGTGCCCGATCAATCCGGAGAATTTCGCTTCGCGCAAGGTCAAGGACGTCTACGTGCTGGGCGATGCCTCGATCGCCGCCGAGATGCCGAAGTCGGCCTTCTCGGCCAACAGCCAGGCCAAGGTCGTGGCTGGCGATATCCTTGCCGAGCTCGCCAAGAAGGAGAAGTTTCCGCCGCGCTACCGCAACACCTGCTGGTCGCTGCTGGCACCCGACGACGACGTCAAGATCGGCGCCAACTATGCGCCCAAGGACGGCAAGCTCGATCCGTCCGGGTCCTTCGTCTCGCAGCCCGGCGAGGCGCAGGATGTGCGCAAGCAGAACTACCAGGAGAGCATCGCCTGGTACGCCAACATCACGGCCGACATGTTCGCGAAACCTGGAGCGGCACGGGCCGGCGAAGCGGCGAAGAAGGGATAGGCGGTCTGCTCCGCTCCCAGGCGAAGCGGTTGGGCAGCACGATTATCGGTGCCCCGGCAACTTGACCTTTTCGCCCCGGCGGCAATCTCGCTATACTAAAAAATAGCGATAACGCGCATAGCCTCAGCTCGCGGGCGAACGGACCGTTGGGGGAACGCCCCGGTCCCGGTAAGTTGACGTAAACGTCAACTTTGGATACTGACAACGCCTTGAGTCCGTTGGATGTGAGACGGCGGGGGCGCCGTCGGGAGATGCGGCAATGATGGCGGAAATCGTTTTCCTCGCCCTATGCATCGCCGGCGCGTTCGCGCTCGCCATGCGGCGCGCTCCCTTGTGGGCCTGGGCGGCAGGCTTGGCGGGCGCGACGCTTGTGTGGCAGACCGGGTTGCTGCGCGGCGACTTTGGCGACCCCGAGCCCGGACTCCTGGGCCTTCTCGTGTGGGCGCTGGTGATTGCGCTTGGTGGCCTGTGCATCCCGGCCGTGCGCCGGCGCGCGCTGATCGAGCCCGCGTTCCAAGCGATCAAGGGCATGATGCCCAAGGTCTCCGCCACCGAGCAGGAGGCCTTGAACGCCGGCACCATCGGCTTCGATGCCGAGCTGTTCTCGGGTCAGCCCGACTGGGAGAAGCTGCGCGCGGTGCCGCCGATCACGCTCACCGAGGAGGAGAAAGCCTTCCTCGATGGGCCGACGGAAGAGCTTTGCCGGATGTCCAACGACTGGGCTATCCGGCACGACAAGAAGGAGATCCCCGACGAGATCTGGGACTTCGTCAAGAAGGGTGGCTTCCTCGGCATGCTCATCTCCAAGGAGCATGGGGGCCTGGGCTTCTCGCCGCAGGCGCAATCGCTGGTGCTGGGCAAGATTTCCTCGCGCTCGCCAGACGTGTGCACCCTGGTCATGGTGCCCAACTCGCTGGGGCCTGGCGAGCTGATCGAGAAATACGGCACGCCCGAGCAGAAAGAGCACTACCTGCCGCGCCTGGCCAAGGGGCTGGAGGTTCCCTGCTTCTCGCTCACGGGGCCGACGTCCGGTTCCGACGCGGCCACCATGCGCGACGTCGGCTACCTGGTGCGCGGCAAGCACGAGGGCAAGGACGTCGTCGGGGTCCGCCTCTCCTGGGAGAAGCGCTACATTACGCTGGGGCCGCAGGCGACGCTGATCGGTCTCGCCTTCCGTCTCATCGACCGCGAGAACATCCTGGGCCGCGGCGAGGACCTCGGCATCACCCTTGCGCTGGTTCCCGCCGACCATCCAGGCGTCGAGATCGGACGCCGCCATCTGCCCTCAGGTGCGGCGTTCCCGAACGGCCCCAACTGGGGCAAGGACGTCTTCATCCCGATCGACTGGGTGATCGGCGGGGAGAAGATGGTGGGCCAGGGCTGGCGCATGCTGATGGAATGCCTGGCGGCCGGCCGCTCCATCTCGCTGCCCTTCTCGTCGGCGGCGGGCGCCAAGTCGGTGCTGCGCAACTCGACGGCCTACGCGCGCATCCGCAAGCAGTTCGACCTGCCGATCGGCAAGATGGAGGGGCTGGAGGAGCCGCTCGCGCGCATGGCGGAGAACGCCTACGTCAACGAGGCGGCGCGCGCGGTGACGGCGTCCATGGTCAGCCGCGGCGAGAAGCCCTCGGTGATCTCCGCGATCATGAAATACCAGACGACCGAGCGCATGCGCCGCTCCCTCAACGACGCCATGGACCTGCACGGCGGCAAGGGCATCTGCGATGGGCCCTCGAACTATCTGCAGGCGGGCTACCAGGCGATGCCGGTGGCCATCACCGTTGAGGGTGCCAATATCCTCACGCGCTCCCTGATCACGTTTGCGCAGGGCGCGCTGCGCTCGCATCCCTATCTCTACCAGGAGATCCAGGCCTGCCAGGACGTGGACGACGAGCGTGGGCTGGAGGCCTTCGAGACGGCGTTCTGCAATCACGTCTCGTTCGCGCTGTCGAACGCCTTCGGCGCCTTCTTCCACAATGTCACGTTCGGAGCCTTCGGCCACGTGCCGGAGAAGGCCTATGGCACGGCGGAATGGTATCGGCAGCTGTGGCGCGCTTCGCGCAACTTCGCCCTCGTCGCCGACCTGACGGTGGCGGTCCTGGGCGGCGGCCTCAAGACCAAGCAGAAGCTCACCGGCCGCCTCGCCGATGCGCTCTCCGAGCTCTACCTGCTCTCCTGCGTGCTCAAGCGCTACGAGGACGACGGCAAGCCGGCCAGCGACGGCCATGTGGTGGCGCTGGCGGCGCGGAACGGCCTCTTCCATTTCCAGGAGGCGCTGCGGGGCGCCATCGACAACTTCCCCGTTGCGCCCGTGCGCTGGCTGATGCGCGTCGCCTGCTTTCCTCTCGGCGCCCATTACAAGCCGGCTCCCGATTGGCTCGGGCACAAGGTGGTGGAGCTCCTCCTCACTCCCGGCGAGGTGCGCGACCGGCTGACGCGGTTCATCTACGTGTCGAAAAACCCCAACGATCCGACCGGGCTGCTCGAGGTCACCTTCGCCAAGGCGGTCGAAGCGGAAGCGGCGGAGAAGAAGCTCGACCGGGCGGTGCGGGCCGGCACTGTGCGCCGCGTGCACGGCACCGACTGGGTCGGCGACGCAGCCAAGGCAGGCGTCATCACGGAGGCGGAGGCGCGCCTGCTGCGCGAGCTCGAGACGCTGACGGCGCGCGTCATCGCGGTGGACCATTTCGATCCGGCCGAGGTGCGGCCGCACTACATGACGGCGGGGCATAACGCGCGGGCGATGCAGAGCGCCGCGGCAGAATGAGGCTGGTGTCATGGCAGATGTGAATGCGTTGCGGGACTGGCGCTTCTCCATCGACCTGCAAGGGATCGCCTGGGCGGTGTTCGACCGCGAGGGCGAGAGCCAGAACTCGCTGGGACGCCGTCCCCTCGAGGAGCTGATGGCAATCGTCGAGCGCGTGGAGCAGGGCGCGCGCGACCGCTCCATCCGCGGCCTGGTGATCATCTCGGGCAAGGAGAAGGGCTTCATCGTCGGCGCCGACGTGCGCGAGTTCGAGGCCCTGCCGACGGAAGCGCAGGTGATGGAGGGCGTGTCGCCGGTCCTGCGCATGCTCGACAGGATCGAGCGCATGCCGGTGCCTGTGGTTTGCTGCATCCACGGCTTCTGCCTGGGCGGCGGGCTCGAGGTGGCGCTCGCCTGCCACTGGCGTATCGCCACCCGCGACGACGCGACGCGGCTAGGATTCCCCGAGGTGAAGCTCGGCATCTTCCCGGGCTTCAACGGCACCGCGCGCTCGATCCGTCAGGCCGGCGCGCTTTCGGCCATGCGGATCATGCTGACCGGCTCGATGGTGCGGTCCGGCGCCGCGCGCGCCATGGGCCTCGTCGACGAGCTGGTGCCGAGCCCGATGAACCTGCGCTGGGCCGCGCGCAAGGCGATTGAGCGCAAGCGCAAGTCCAAGCCGATGGGCGGCTGGCGCGCGCTTCTGCGCCTGTCGCCGGCTCGCGCGCTGCTGGCCAAGAAACTGCGCAGCGAGACCGCCAAGAAGGTGCGCGAGGACCATTACCCGGCCCCCTTCCGGCTGATCGATCTGTTCGAGACGCATGCCGGCAACCTCGACGGCATGAAGGCGGCGGAGACGCGCGCCTTCGCCCCGCTGATGGTGAGCGAGACCTCGCGCAACCTGCGCCGCGTGTTCAAGCTCTCCGAGATGATGAAGGCGCAGGCGCCGAAGGACCTGCCCTTCAAGCCGCTGCGCGTGCACGTGATCGGCGCCGGCGTGATGGGCGCCGACATCGCCGGCTGGTGCGTGGTGTCGGGGATGGAGGCGACGCTGCAGGACGTCAGCGCCGAGCAGATCGCCAAAGGGATCGCCGCGCAAAAGAAGCTCTTCAAGCGCCGCTTCAAGACCAAGGCGCTGCAGGCTGCCGCGACTGCGCGCCTGATCGCCGATCCGACGGGTCAGGGCATCGCGCGCGCCGACGTCGTCATCGAGGCGATCGTCGAGAAGCTGGAGGTGAAGCAGAACCTGTTCAAGGGGATCGAGGGCCGGCTGAAGCCTGGGGCGGTGCTGGCGACCAACACCTCCTCGATCATGATCGAGAAGATCGCCGAGCCGCTTGCCGATCCGGGTCGACTGATCGGCATCCACTTCTTCAATCCCGTTGCCCAGCTGCCACTGGTGGAAGTGGTCAAGGGCGAGAGCAGCCGCGACGAGGAGGTGGCCAAGGGCTGCGCCTTCGTCACGGCCATCGATAAGTTCCCGCTGATCGCCAAGAGCAGCCCCGGTTTCCTGGTGAACCGTGTGCTCGCCCCCTACATGATGCAGGCCCTGACGCGGGTCGAGCGTGGCGAGGCCAAAGAGAAGATCGACGCGGCGGCGCGCACCTTCGGCATGCCGATGGGGCCGGTCGAGCTTGCCGATACGGTTGGCCTCGACGTTTGCGCCCACGTCGGCCACATCCTCAATCCGGGCGCACCCCGCACAAAGCTCGACGACATGGTCGCGGCCGGCAAGCTCGGCAAGAAATCGGGCGAGGGCTTCTACGTGTGGAAGGACGGCAAGCCGGACAAGGCCGAGCCGGAGACGCCTTACGATCTCTTCGAGATGGAGCGGCTCGGCCGCGAGCTGGTCGATCCGCTGATCCACGAATGCGAAAAGGTGCGCGACGAGAGGATCGTCGAGAGCGCGGACCTGGTCGACGCCGGCGTGATCTTCGGCACCGGCTTTGCGCCCTTCCGCGGCGGTCCCCTGCACTTCAAGGCCAACGAGCAGAAGTCGAACGTCGAGGTGCTGCGGCGCACGGCGGCGGAGTAGCGGTGGCAGAGGGGGTCAGACCCCTTGCCTCGCCCGCGCGATTGAAATGTAGACTTGCAAGCAAGGGGTCTGACCCCCTTCGGAGGCCCTCATGGACCAAACCTTACGGCGCGTGGCGGTGATCGGCGGCGTGCGTATCCCCTTCTGCCGCTCCAACACGCTCTATGCCGACCAGTCGAACCTCGACATGCTGACCGGCACCCTCAACGGGCTCGTCGACAAGTATCACCTCGAGGGCGTGCACATCGACGAGGCGGTGGGCGGCGCCGTGGTGACGCATTCCAAGGATTGGAACCTGGCGCGCGAGGCCGTGCTCGGCACCAAGCTCGCCCGCACGACGCCCGGCATCACCATCCAGCAGGCGTGCGGCACCAGCCTACAGGCGGCGGCGATGATCGCGGGCAAGATCGCCACCGGTGAGATCGAGAACGGCATCGCCATGGGCTCCGACACCACGTCGGATGCGCCCATCGTCTTCAAGCAGAAGTTCGCCCATCGGCTGGTCGAGGTGCAGAACGCCAGGTCGATGGGCGAGCGGCTTTCCGCGTTCAAGGGCTTCTCGCCCGGCGAGCTTGCACCCCAGCCGCCCAATGTGAGCGAGCCGCGCACGGGGCTGTCCATGGGCCAGCACGCCGAGCTGATGGCGCAGGAGTGGAAGATCAGCCGGGCCGACCAGGACCAGCTGGCCTACGACAGCCACAGGAAGGCCGCCGAGGCCTATCGCTCGGGCTACATGGACGATCTGGTCGTGCCGTTCGCCGGCGTGTTCCGCGACAACAACCTGCGCGAGGACATTTCGCTGGAGAAGATAGCCACCCTCAAGACCGCCTTCGACAAGTCGGAACGCGGCACCCTCACGGCCGCCAACTCGACCCCGCTGACCGACGGCGCCGCAGCCGTGCTGCTGGCGTCGGAGGAGTGGGCCGCGAAGCGCGCGCTGCCGGTCCAGGCCTACCTCACCTATTCGCAGACCTCGGCCAACAACTTCGTCGAGGGCGAGGGGCTGCTGATGGCGCCCACGATTGCCGTGTCGCGCATGCTCGAGCGCGCCGGCCTCAAGCTGCAGGACTTTGACTTCTACGAGATCCACGAGGCGTTCGCCGCGCAGGTGCTGGCCACGCTCGAGGCGTTCGAGGACCCGGCCTATTGTAAGAAATACCTGGGCCGCGACATGGCTATGGGCGCTATCGACCGCGCCAAGCTCAACGTCAAGGGCTCGAGCCTCGCCTTCGGCCACCCGTTCGCGGCAACCGGCGCACGCATCCTGGCCAACCTGGCGAAGCTGCTCGCCGAGCACGGCGGGCGGGGTCTGATCTCCGTGTGCACGGCCGGCGGCATGGGCGTCGCGGCAATCCTGGAGAGCCGCAAGGCTGCCGAGATGCGCATGGCCGCTTGAGACGCGCGGCGGCCGCCTTCGGGCTCGCGCTTTTACGAGATGCGTCTTCGCCGCTACCGCGCGCTGGTCCGGTCGGGGGACTTGCGGTAATCTCGAAAGCGCCGGGCGGCGCTTCGGCGCGATGTCGGCGAAGCATGAACCCGAGGTCTCCATGCACGACGAACCCGACCAGGGCCACAGCCACGAAGATCACGATCACGAGCACGGCTCGCATCTCTCCGACATGGAGCTGCGGGTGCGCGCGCTGGAGACGATCCTCGTCGAGAAGAGGTACGTAGATCCGGCAGCGCTCGACGCCATCATCGAGACCTATGAGGTCAAGGTCGGCCCGCGCAACGGGGCCAAGGTGGTGGCAAAGGCCTGGGTCGACCCCGCCTACAAGGCACGGCTGCTGAAAGACGCGACCGCAGCCATCGCGGAGCTCGGCTTCACCGGCCGGCAAGGCGAACACATGGTCGCAGTGGAGAATACCGACAAGGTCCACAATCTCGTCGTGTGCACGCTCTGCTCTTGCTATCCGTGGTCGGTCCTCGGATTGCCGCCGGTGTGGTACAAATCCGCTCCCTACCGCTCGCGCGCCGTCATCGACCCGCGTTCGGTGCTGGCGGATTTCGGCGTCCAGGTATCGGACGACAAGGAAATGCGGGTTTGGGACTCGACTGCCGAGATCCGCTACCTCGTGCTGCCGCAGCGGCCGGCAGGCACGGAGCACTGCAACGAGGAGCAACTCGCGGCGCTCGTCACGCGGGACAGCATGATCGGCACGGGACTAGCCATGTCGCCTGGAGCGACCCCATGAACGGTGCCCACGACATGGGCGGCATGATGGGTTTCGGGCCGGTCATCGCGGAGAAGAACGAGCCCGTCTTCCATGCCCCTTGGGAGCGCCGCGCGATGGCGCTGACGCTCGCCATGGCCGCCGCGGGCGGCTGGAGCATCGACCAGAGTCGTGCGGCGCGGGAGAGCCAGCATCCGGCGCGGTATCTCGCGCAAACGTACTATCAGATTTGGATCGCAGGGCTCGAAAAGCTGATGGTGGAGCGCGGTCTCGTCACGAGGGACGAGCTCGCCGCAGGCAAGGTCCTGCAACCTGCGAAGACCGTACCACGCATCCTTTCAGCTGACACAGTGGCCACGACTCTCGCCCGGGGCGGGCCTACCGCGCGCGTGCCGACAACGCCCCAGCGGTTCCAAATTGGCGAGCGTGTCTCCGCCCGCAACATGCACCCGGCGGGTCATACCCGCCTTCCTCGCTATGTGCGCGGGCATGTTGGCGTCATCACGCACGTCCATGGCGTGCATGTGTTTCCGGACTCGAATGCCACAGGCGGCGGCGAGCGCCCGCAGTGGCTTTACACGGTTCGGTTCGGTGCTCGGGAACTGTGGGGCGAAGGCGCGGACAAGGCCGCAACTGTGTCGGTCGATGCCTGGGAAAGCTATCTCGAGCCGGAAAAATGACAGACGGCGATCCGCTTTCCCTGCCTGGCCTTCCGCGAGATCGCGACGGGCCTGTGTTCGGCGCACCATGGCAGGCGCAGGCCTTTGCATTGACGCTCAGCCTGCACGAGAAGGGCGTCTTCAGCTGGCCAGAGTGGGCCGCCGCCTTGTCCAGCCAGATCAAGTCGGCCCAGGCGTCAGGCGATCCCGACACGGGGGAGACCTATTACCAGCATTGGCTCAACGCGCTGGAACAGCTCGTCATAGCCAAGGAGATTGCAACGGGTGACGGCTTGCGCGCGCTCGAGCAAGCTTGGGATGTCGCGGCCCGATCGACCCCGCATGGACAGCCGATCACGCTGAGAAAGACCGCGCCCTGAGGTCCCATCGGCATCGGAAGGCGTTTCACGAACCGGCGCTAGCCTCCATGGCCCTCCAAGTGCGCGATGCACCGCGCCCGGATCTCCCTGAGCTCCCGCAGCGTGCGGTCGAGGTCGGCGCGCTTCACCTGCAGGTCCTCGATCGCCCGTTCGACGCGGCCGAGCAGCATCTGCGTCTGCGTGATCTGGGCGGGATCGGCGTCGTAGAGCTTCAGGTACTGGGCGATCTCCTCCAGGCTGAAGCCCAGGTTCTTGCCGCGCAGGACCAGCCGCAGCCGGGCTCGGTCGCGGCGCGAGTAGGAGCGTGCAATGCCGCGCCGCGCCGGTGCGATCAGCCCCTTGGCCTCGTAGAAGCGGATGGCTCGGGTCGTCACCTGGAGCTCATCGGCGAGCTCGCCGATGGTGTAAAGGCGATCGGGGTGCTCGCCGGGTGTGGAGGCGCGCTTCATGCGCCCCTGCGGCTGCCGTACGCTCATTTGCCCTTGGCTTTGCGGCGCTGGTCCTCCTCCGCCTTCAGCTCTTTCTTGGAGAGCTTGCCGATCATGGTCTTCGGCAGCGCGTCGCGGAACTCGATCTCGGCCGGAATCTCGATCTTGGAGATCTTGGGCTCGAGATGCTTGAGGATGTCGTCTTTCGTCGCCGTGGCGCCGGCCTTGAGCTTGATGAACGCCTTGGGCGCCTCGCCGCGGTAATCGTCCTTGATGCCGATCACCGTCACCTCCTCGACGGCGGGATGCTCGTAAATGGCTTCCTCGATGCGGCGCGGATAGACGTTGTAGCCCGAGCAGATGATGAGGTCCTTGATGCGGTCGACGATGAAGATGAAGCCGTCCTCGTCCATGATGCCGACGTCGCCGGTCCTCAGGTACTCGCCGACGAACTGGTTGGCCGTCTCGTCCGGCCGCTTCCAGTAGCCCTTCATGACCTGCGGGCCCTTGATGCAGATCTCGCCCTTCTCGCCCAGCGCCACCTCCTTGCTGGGGTCGGCGAGGTCCCTGAGCGAGACGATGGTCCCGGGGATGGGCTGGCCGATCGAGTTCTCCTTGACCGGGCCGTCGATGGGATTGGAGGTGACGACGGGGGAAGCCTCGGAGAGGCCGTAACCCTCCACGAGCTTGCAGCCGGTGAGCTTCTCGAACTGCTGCTTGACCTCGAGCGGCAGCGGCGCCCCGCCCGACAGGCAGAACTTGAGCGAGGAGAGATCGAAGCTCTTGAGCTTGGGGTGGTGGAGCATGGCGTTGAACATGGTCGGCACGCCCGGCATCACCGTCGGCTTGGATTTGTCGATCAGCTTCATGGCGTCGTCGAGCACGAAGCGCGGCATGATGATGATCTCGGCCGCATTGGCGACGCCGTAGAGCATGACGACGGTCATGGCGAACACGTGGAAGAAGGGCAGCGCGCCCAGCACCCGCTCCTTGCCCACGACGATGTCCGTCGACCAGGCCATCACTTGGCGCACATTGCAATAGACATTGGCATGGGTGAGCATGGCGCCCTTGGGCGTGCCCGTGGTGCCGCCGGTGTACTGCAGCACGGCAACGTCGTTGTAGGGGTCGATCTCCTGTTTCTGGTACTTGCCGTTGTTCTTCAGGACGTCGGCGTCGAGGATGATGTTGGCGGCCACGGACGACTTGGTCGGATGCGCCAGCTCCTTGCCCTTGAAGAGCTTGAAGAGCACGGACTTGGCGCCGGGCAACAGCGCCGGGAAGGAGGCGACCACCGAGCGCTTGAGCGCGCCGGTCTTCATCAGGCCCTCGACCTTGTCGAACAGCAGCTTGAGGTCGAGCGTGACCATCAGCTCGGTCTCGCTGTCCTTGACCTGGAAGGCCAGCTCCTCGAGCGTGTAGAGCGGATTGTAGTTGACCACCGTGCCGCCCGCTTTCAGCGTGGCGAAGTAGTAGATGATGAAGGTCGGGCAGTTGGGCATGAACAGCCCCACCTTGGTGCCCTTCTTGACGCCGAGCTTCTGCAGGCCGGCGGCGGCGCGGTCGACCGCCCGGGCGATCTCGCGATAGGTGAGAACCTTGCCGAGGAAGTTGGTGCAGGGGCGGGACCCGTACTTCGCCGCCGCGCTATCGAGCAGCTCGAACAGGGGGCCCGGGGTCACCTTCTGGTGCCAATCGACCTTTTCGGGGTAGCGCTTGAGCCACTGATAGGAGCCGGGCTGAAGCGTGTCGGCCGCCGCGGCGTGCGCTGCTGACGTCATGCGGTCTCTCCTCCCACAGGCTTACGAACGGGCGAGACGCAATCCTCGTCTCTGGGAACGCATTTTTCGCTGCTGGTACCCGCAAGTGCCTATTGAACACGCTTTTTGATGCCATGGCCAGATCGGATCGCCCCCCAGGAGTGGGAGCCTGTTGGGAGCCTGGCCGGGACATTAGGCATGGGTTTTTTTCGCCGAGGCGTTCGGCTAGACTAATCGAGGAATTGCGTATATGTGACGGCTCAAACCAGTATTTGGGCCGGGCTCGGCATATGCGGCCCTCGACCTGCAAAGGTCCCGACATGCCTCGAGAGGCACGGTGAGAGAGCGAAATGGACGACGTTGCGACCAAGATCATCGACATCCTGAAAAAGCACATGAAGGAGCCCCGCGACGACATCGGGCTCGGCACGGCGTTGACCGACCTCAAGATCGAGTCCCTCGATCTGGCGATGATCGTATTCGACATCGAGGATAGCTTCGGCATCGAGATTCCCTACAATGCCAACGAGGAAGCGGCCGACTTCAAGACGGTGGGATCGGTGGTGGATCGCGTGCGCAGCCTGATCGAGGCTTCCGGGGCGGCGGCGGCCAAGGCTTGAGCGGCGCGCAGGCGGGGCCTCTCTCTAGCGCCACGACAACTTTGCACACGGACACAGGGTCGAGATGACAGAGCCCGGCATGTCACGGCGCGTCGTCGTCACCGGCATGGGTGTGGTGACGGCGATTGGCACGACGGTGGCCGATTTCTGGGCTGGGTGCCGGAGGGGCCAGCTGGGCGTGGGGGCGCTCGGCGGCTTTCCCCTCGAGGACCTGAAGATCCTGATCGCGGGCCAGATCAAGGACTTCGATCACAAGGCCAGGCTCAAGAACTTCAAGCGCGACAAAATCATCCAATACGCCGACCGCTATTCGTGGTTTGCGGCGGCCGCCGCCGACGAAGCCATGCGGCAATCGGGCCTCGAGGTGCCCTTCACGGACCCCTACCGCACCGCCTGCATCATTGGCTCCGGCGCCGGCGGCCTGGTCACGGTCGAGGCGGCCTATCGCGACCTGTTCATTCACAACAAGCGGGCCACCCATCCGCTGACGCTGCTGCGCATCATAGGCTCGTCCGCTTCAGCCCACATCGGCATCGAGTACGGGGTCAAGGGGCCGACGTTTGCCACCTGCAGCGCCTGCTCGACGGCCGCGCACGCCATCGGCATCGGCCGTGACTACATCCGCCACGGTCTGGTCGACGTCGCCATTGTCGGCGCCTCCGAGAGCGTCATCAGCTACGGCACCATGAAGGCCTGGCAGGCGATGCACGTGCTCTCGCCCGAGGGCTGCTTCCCGTTCGCCAAGAGGCGCAACGGCACGGTGCTGGCGGAGGGGGCGGGCGTGCTCGTGCTCGAGTCGGCGGCGCATGCCAAGGCGCGCGGGGCCAAGGTGCTGGCTGAGGTGTGCGGCTTCGGCATGACCTCCGACAGCAAGGACATGGTCAACCCCGACATCGATGGCCCGAGCGAGGCCATGCGGCTCGCCCTCGAGAATGCCAAGATCGCGCCGACCGACATCGACTACATCAACGCGCACGGCACCGCCACCACCATCAACGACCGCAACGAGACCAACGCCATCAAGAAGGTGTTCGGCAAGCACGCCTATAGCCTGGCGGTGTCCTCGACCAAGTCCATGCACGGCCATCCGCTGGGTGCGGGCGGCGGCATCGAGGCGGTGGCCTGCCTGAAGGCGATGGAGGACAACTGGATGCCACCCACCATCGGCCTCGACGAGGCGGATCCCGAGTGCGACCTCGACTACGTGCCGAACGTGGGGCGCGACAGGAAGATCGCCTACACGATGTCGAACTCGTTTGCCTTCGGCGGGCTCAACGCCGTGCTCGTGTTCGGACCTCCCCCGGCCTGAGCTCTGCCGGCGCGCACCGCGGTGGGTGATTTCCGCTACGCGTCGGCGAACAGCTCCGGCAGGCGCTGCCGGAGGGCCTCAGCCAGCTCGTCGAGCTGGCTGGTCGTACGCGGTGAAATCTCCTCCAGGCTCTGCAGGAAGGTGTCCGGCGTAAGCTTTGCGAGCGGCAGCGCCCGATACCAGCCCTCCTGCGCCAGGTCGTCACGGAACTCGGCCTCGCGCGGCTCCAGCGCGCAGGCTTGCGGTCGCACGGCAACGACGGGCAGGCACGCGCCGACCGCCTCCGAGATCATGGCGTTTGAATCGTCCGTGCACAGGATGGCCTGAGCCTGCGCGAAGATCTCGGTGACGGTTCCGGGCGCAGCCGTGCGAAAATCGATGAACTTGACGAGACCGCTCCCCGGCTCGAGTGCCAAGTCGGCCAGGGCATCGGCGACGAAGCCGCTGGAGCGGCGCGAGGTCGTCGCGACCCAGGAAATGCCGTGCGAGGCGTGCGCGTCGCGCAGGAAGCCGGCGAGCCGGGTCCATTCCGCGTTGCTGTAGCGGAAGGAGCCGGAGTTGCCGCCGATCAGGACGCCGACCAGGCGGGGCGGATTGCTGCGCCCGAAGGGCGGCTCACCCTTGGCCGAGGCAGGGCGCGGCATATCTATGGGCGAAGGCGGCAGGCTGACCAGCTGGTTGGGAGGGCTTGCCGGCAGGTTCGTGTTGACAATGACGAGCCCGATATGCGCTGGCGCCAGCTTGCGCAGCCGGCCGCAGAAGATGTTGGCCGCCCCCAGCAGCTTGGCGGCCGCGGCGTTGGCGGCCAGCGTTTCCCCGCCGGCCGATACGACGACCTGGGCCGCCGGTAGCGCGCCTGCCCGCACGCCGTAGCCGAGCCGCAGGATGGTGGCCGGCGAGACACCGGCGTTGACTAGCTGCTGAAGGGTCCGTGTCGGGACCAGGAAGCGGCGGCGCACCTCGCGGCGGACGATGTCCACCGGGCGCAGCCTGGCGATGGCGGCGATGACGCCCTCGGCCTGATGGTAGTGGCCGGGCTTGCCGTCGGAGAGCAGAAGCGCGGTGAGAGGCGATCTGGTCAAGAGCTGTGGCCCACTCGCAAACTGGCCGGTCAGGGTGCCGGGCCATCGATTTGCCCAAGGCGCGCCGGACTATTCGGCCGGCTGCGCC
>DATEVP010000480.1:0-2872 GCA_035258465.1 Hyphomicrobiaceae bacterium | reverse complement strand
GTCAAATCGATGATCGGCGAGCCGTCCATGGTCATGTCGAGGAGGCCGCCCCAGGAACGCAGGATGCGCAAGCGCCCGATCACCGGCATGAGCGCCATGCCGCCTTCGCACACATCCTCGATCACGGGGAGATTGCCGCGCTGGGCGTAGGAATTGTAACCCTCGATATCGCCGCCAAACACCAGCCCACCTTTGTCCGACTGGCTGACATAGAAATGGCCGGCGCCGAAGGTCATCACCACGTCGATCAAGGGCTTCACGCCTTCGGTGACGAAGGCCTGCACCGAGTGGCTCTCAATGGGAAGCCGCAAGCCCGCCATCGCCGCGACGCGTGTGGAGTTGCCCGCGCAAGTCAACGCCACCTTCTTGGCCCCGATGAACCCCTTCTCGGTCTCGACGCCAAGCACGCGGCCATTCTCGATGCGGAAGCCGGTCGCGGCGCAATTCTGGATGATATCGACGCCTCTGCTGTCAGCGGCGCGGGCATAGCCCCAGGCGACAGCATCGTGGCGCACTGTGCCGCCGCGCGGTTGGAGCAGCCCGCCGCGGATGGGGAAACGCGCATTGTCGAAATCGACGAAGGGCACCAGCGCCCGCACCTGCTCGCGGTCGAGCAGCTCGGCATCGACGCCGTTGAGCCGCATGGCGTTGCCGCGCCGCGCATAAGAGTCGCGCTGCGGGTCCGAGTGGAACACATTCAGCACGCCGCGCTGGCTCACCATAGTGTTGTAGTTGAGGTCCTGCTCGAGCCCCTCCCACAGCTTCATCGACCATTCGTAGAAGGGGAGATTGCCGGGCAGCAGATAGTTGGAGCGGACGATGGTGGTGTTGCGCCCGACATTGCCCGAGCCGAGATAGGACTTCTCGACCACGGCGACCTTGGCGATGCCGTGCTCCTTGGCGAGATAATGCGCGGTGGCGAGCCCATGCCCGCCGCCGCCGACGATCACCACGTCGTAAGAGGGCTTGGGCTCGGGCTCGCGCCAGATCGGCTTCCAGTGCCGGTTGCCGGTGACGGCATTGGCAAGCAGGCTCGCGAGCGAATAGCGCATCGCACCATCTTGCGCCGCCGCGCCAGCCTCGATTGACATTTCACGCCGCTTACTTGACATTTTGCGCCATGCCCGCAAGACGACCGACTCCACGCGCACGCGGCAACGGCTCTAAGGCCCCGCCGCCAGGAACGCCACAGACCGTGGGCTTCCTGCTCGTGCCGGGCTTCGCGCTGATGTCCTACGCCGCGGCAATCGAGCCGTTGCGCGCGGCAAACCTTCTATCAGGCCAGGAGCTTTACCACTGGTGGCACGCAGCCCCCGGCGGCAAGCCGGTGACCGCCTCGAACGGCGTTGCCATCATCCCCGATTGCGGCACCAATACCGAGCGCGAGGCCGACATGGTCTTCGTCTGCGCCGGCGGCAATCCGGCGATCTTCGACGACCGGTCGGTATTCGCCTGGCTCCGGCGGCTTGCCCGCAAGGGCGTCACCATCGGCGGCATCTCCGGTGGACCCTATGTCCTCGCCAAGGCAGGTCTGCTCGATGAGCGCCGGGCGACGCTCCATTGGGAGCATTTGCCGGCCTTCCGCGAGGCCTTTCCCGACGTCGCCGTGGTGCCGTCTCTGTTCGAGATCGACGGCAACAGGATCACCTGCTCTGGCGGCATCTCGGCGCTCGACATGATGGTCGTCATCATCGAGCGCGATCACGGGCGCCAGCTCGCGGCTGCCGTCGGCGACTGGTTCCTGCACACCCATATCCGCGAAGGCTTCGGACCCCAGCGCATGGATCTGCGCTACCGGCTCGGCGTCGCCGACGAGAAGCTGCTCTTCGCGCTGCGCGCCATGGAGACGAGCATCGAGACGCCACAGCCGCGCGCGGCGCTGGCACGTCAGGCCGGTATCTCGCTCAGGCAGCTCGAGCGGCTTTTCCACCGCCATATCGGCCACGGAATCCACCGCCATTATCGCTGGCTGCGACTAGAGAGGGCGCGCCAGCTCTTGCGCGAGACCACGCTCCCCGTGCTCGATGTAGCGCTTGCCACCGGCTTCGCCTCGGCGAGCCAGTTCGCGCGCGCCTATGCTCGGGCCTTCGGCGAGCCGCCAAGCCGCACGCGGATAAGCGGGTAAGGGGAGCGTGGTCGAGCTTCGCCCGATCATGCTAGGTTCACCGCCATCCAGGCGAGAACCGCTGAACAAGGAGGCGGGATGGCGACCACGAGGCTTTCGTCCAAGCTACTGAAGGCGCGGACTCATGCGCGGCGCGCGGCCTCCAGGCGCAAGGGGCCTGCCAATGGAGGCGCCCCCGACCAAGGCCAGGCCTACGCCACGGGGTCCAACGCGCCGACTACCGGCGAGCTGAAACTCGAAATCTCGATCGGCCGCAGAGTGAAGCTGCTTCGCCAGCATCTCCAGCTCACCGCCACCGAACTTGCGGCGGAAGCCGGGCTTTCGCCGGGCATGCTGTCGAAGATCGAGAACGGCGGCACCTCGCCGTCGCTCTCGACGCTGAAGGCGCTCGCCCGCGCGCTCAACGTGCCGATGACGAGCTTCTTCGCCGATTTCGAAGAGCGCCGCGATTGCTCCTATGTGCGCGCCGGCCAAGGCGTGTTGATCGAGCGGCGGGGGACGAAGTCGGGCCACCGCTACGAGCTGCTCGGCCATTCGATCTCCGGCGACATCGTGGTCGAACCCTACCTCATCACGCTCAGCGAGGACGCCGAGCCTTATGTGCTATTCCAGCACGACGGCGTCGAGTTCATCTATATGCTGTCGGGGAAAGTGATTTACCGCCACGCCGACAAGCTTTATCCAATGTCGGCGGGGGACGCGCTGTTCTTCGACGCCGGCGCGCCGCACGGGCCCGAGGAGCTGCTC
>DATEVP010000479.1:0-6586 GCA_035258465.1 Hyphomicrobiaceae bacterium | reverse complement strand
TTCCTGGGCGACGCTCGCGAGGCTCTCCTCGCAGGCCTTGGCCCGAAGTTGCTCGGGCGTCGGCGGCGGTGCGGGAGGTACGGGGGGCGTTTCGGTGCGAGCCGCCTGCGGAGGCTCGGGCGGCTTGGCCGGCGGCGGAGGTGGTGGTGCCGGCGTTTCGGTGCGAGCCATCTGCGGAGGCTCGGGCGCCTTGGCCGGCGGTGGAGGTGGCGCTGCCGGCGTTTCGGTTCGGGCTGCCTGCGGAGGCTCGGGCGCTTTCGCCGGCGGCTCGGGCGCCTGCGCTGCCGGCGCGGGTGGTGGCGACGGCGGCTCCTTCGTGATCGGGGCGGGCGGGGGCGGCGGCGCTTCCTTGGCGCGGATCTGCTCGGTGAACTTGATCGAGGGCGGCAGAGCGGCCTGCAGGGCCACGCGCACCGCCTCGGCCGTTGCAGGGTCGCCGGCGACGCCGGAAATGGTCAGCGCGGCATCCTTCAGATCGGCACTGCCGCTCTCGAGCCGGCCCAGCGCCCGCACGCTCGCCGTTACGGCGCTCGCCCAGTCTTGCGGGGCGCCTTCGGCGGGCAGCAACGAGTCCTGAATGGCGGCTCCGGCCAGGCTCGCCCGTGCCGCGGTCAGCAGCTGGTCCTTGGCGCTGTCGCTCGGATAATGGCCGATCAGAGCGAGCTGGCGCGCTTCGAGCTTGGCGATCCAGGTGTAAGGGCTCACGGTCGGCGCTTTCACGGCGTTGTTGGCGAGCTTGATGCCCTTGGGCGGGCTGCTCAAAGCCAAGCGCACGGCGCGATAGGCCGCGACATCCTCCGCTTCGCCCGCCACCGAGAGGTCGAGCGACTCGAGCAGAACGTCGCCGCGCTTCAGCGCCGAAAGCTGCTTCAGCGCGAAGCTGACGCCGGCAAGCCAGGTGTCCATGGCGGGCACGCCACGCGCTATACTCGTACGGTCGGCGACCTCGAAGCCCGGGAAATTGGCTTTGGTCACGCCGACGATCGTTTTGCGCACGGTCTTGCTCGGGACGTAGCCGGTAAGCCTGATGCGCTGGCCGCGCCGCGTGGCCCGCCACGTGAATTTGTCCATCATCGGGACGAGGCCGGCGTTGTTGTCGACCACGCGCACGCCCCAGACGCCGCGCAGCAGGTCGGCCGCCTTTTGCGGATCGGCATCGTCGGCGGCCGTGCCCTGGAGCACCGCGTCACGGCCCTCGATCCGGGTCATCGCCCAGTCCATGCCGGCCTGGCGCAGGGCAAGCTTGGCACGCTCGCCCAAGTCCGCCTCCACCCGATCGCGCTCCGCCCATACGGCGAGCCAGCCCAGCAGCAGGATAGGGATGATGCCCCAAAGCCAGCGCCGCCAATTGCATCGCATTCTTCTCTGTCTCCCCCAATCGCGGCGTCTTGCTGCCCGCGCCCGCGGCTGCCGTCGCGACGTCCACAGGGCGTGCGCCGGGCCAACGGACGACGGCTGGACAGACGTGACCGTCGTCGAGGATTGCCCTGGGCTCTCGTGCGGCGGCACTATAGACAACCGATCCGGGCATTCCAAGCAGCCAGGCTGAACGGCGCTAAACGTCAAGCACGAGCTCGCCATGGTTTGTGGCGTCGGTCCGCCGGGCTAGAAATCGACGGGCACGCAGGCGATCCAAGGAGGAAACGGCAGTGAACGGCAAGACGGTCCTGGTCGCGCAGAGCGGCGGCATCACGCGGCTGACCCTCAATCGGCCCGACAAGCTCAACGCCTTCACGCTGGAGATGCATGGCGAGCTGCGCGCCGGCCTGGAAGCGGCCAACGCCGATCCGCACTGCCGCGTCGTGGTGCTGACGGGCGCCGGGCGCGCCTTCTCGGCCGGACAGGATCTCGCAGAGGTCGGCGGTCCCGCCGATCCCGCCACGCCCGACGCCGGCAGCCGGCTGGAGAAGGCCTACAATCCGCTGATCAAGCTGATCGCTACGCTGGAGAAGCCGGTGATTTGCGCCGTCAACGGCATCGCCGCCGGCGCGGGCGCCAACATCGCGTTGGCCTGCGATCTGGTCTTTGCCGCGCGCAGTGCCAGTTTCCTGCAGGCCTTTGCCCGGATCGGCCTCATCCCCGATGCCGGCGGCTCGTGGATCCTGCCGCGCCTCGTCGGCCCGGCCCGGGCGCGCGGGCTCACCATGCTGGCCGAGCCGCTGCTGGCGGAGAAGGCGGAAGCCTGGGGCCTGATCTGGAAGGCGGTCGACGACGACAAGCTCGAGGCGGAGGTGGCCGCGGTGGCGGGCAAGCTTGCCGTCGCGGCGACCTACGGCCTGGCGCTGACCAAGCGGGCGATCGCGGCGTCCTCGACCAACACGCTCGCCCAGCAGCTCGACCTCGAGCGCCAACTGCAGCAGCTCGCCGGCGCCTCGCCCGACGCCCGCGAGGGCATCGGCGCCTTCCTGGAGAAGCGGCCCGCGCGCTTCACCGGGAGAAAGTCATGACGCGCGATGCGGCCGAGATCGCCAGGCTGAGCGCGGAGGCCATGTGGGCCGACGACAAGGCGAGCCGGGGTCTCGGCATGCAGATCCTCGATGTGGGCCCGGGCACGGCACGGCTGGCGATGACCATCACGGAGCACATGGTCAATGGTCACGGCACGTGCCACGGCGGATTCATCTTCACACTCGCAGACTCAGCCTTCGCCTTCGCCTGCAACTCGCACGGCCTGCGCGCCGTGGCGCAGCACTGCGCCGTGACATACGTGGCGCCGGGCCGACTCGGCATGCGTCTCACGGCCGAGGCGCGCGAGCGCCATCGCACCGACCGCAGCGGCATCTACGACATCACGGTGCGCGACGAGAGCGGCACGACCGTTGCCGAGTTCAGGGGCCACTCGCGCACGCTGCAGGCCAGTCTCGTCGACGGCGTCACGTAGGGCGGAGGCTCTAGCGGCTGGCCGGCGGCTTGAAGTACAGCAGCTCGCTGCTCAGCGAGCCATAGAGGAACGGCTCCTGACGGCGCAGGGTTTTTTTGCGAACTTCGTCTCTAACCTTGCGAAACAGGAAGTTGATCTCCAGGCCGGGCTCTTCGATGTAGGCAAGCAAGGCTTCAGTGAAAGGACTGTTTTGGCCGAGCCCGTCCAAAGCTGTCGTCCCGTGCTTGGCCGAGTAGGCCACGAGCACGTTGCCCTCCGGCTCGACAGCGGCAAGGCCGCGCCCGATCGAGCGAGTCGATCCTGCCGAGCGCACCATCCGATCGGTAAACGGGTTGTTGCGGCAGGAGTCGAGAATGACCAGGCCGAGCTTGCTCGCCGCATCGACCTTGACCTGCACCTGGGTGAGCGAGATCGTCTCGTCGGGCACGTGCGTGTCGCGTTTCAGCGCGGCATCGCTCGGAATGAGATAGGTGACGCCGTTCAGCTCCATGCCGTGGCCGGCAAAAAACACCACCGCCCACTCGGCACCTTCGGCGATATCACCGAACTCCTTGAGCGCCTTGCCCAGTTGCTCGCGCGTCAGGTCATAGTGTTCCACCACCTTGGAAAAGCCCAGACGACGAAAGGCAGCCGCGGTCCCCGTGGCGTCATTCTTGGGATTCTTGAGCAAGCTCGCATTGACGTAGTTGGAGATGCCGATCACGAGCGCGACACGCTGAGGACCCGGAGGCGCCGTCATCGCCCGCGGCGCTTGCGGCTGCGTCAGCCTGGCTATGCGCGCCCGGATGATCTCCTGTCGCTGGCGATCGGCCTCGAGGGGAGCCGGCAACTCCAGCACCTTGCGAAAATCGGCAACGGCGCGCTCGGTGTCACCTTTTTGCTCGAAGACATTGCCGCGATTGGCATAGGCCAGAGCATACTTCGGGTCGATCTCCACGGCCTTGTCGAAATCGGCGACGGCCTTGTCGATCTCACCTTTTCTTCCATGGGCCAAGCCGCGGTTGTTGTAGGCCCACGTGTATTTGGGATCGATTTCGATCGCGCTTGTGTAGTCGGCGATGGCCTTGTCAATCTCTCCCTTGCGGCCGTAAACGATGCCCCTGTTGTTGTAGGCGTTGACGTATTTGGGATTGACGGCAATGGCCTTGTCGAAGTCGGCGATCGCAAGATCGCGCTCATTCTTCTTCGAATAAATCACACCGCGGGCGTCGTAAGCCCTGACAGACTTCGGATTGACCTCGATGGCTTTCGTGAGATCGGCGAGAGCCTTATCGAGATCGCCCTTTTTCTCGTAGGTCGAGCCGCGGTTCTCGTAGGCCCTGGCCAGTTTCGGATCCAGCTCGATGGCCTTCGTGTAATCGGCGATGGCACGGTCGAACTCGCCCTTGTTGGCATAGACGCTGCCCCGGAGGGTGTAGCCACCGGGGAGGTTGGGATCCAATCGGATAGCCTCCATCGCGTCGACGACGGCCAGCTCACGGTCGCCCTTGTTGTTGTAGGCGTTGCCTCGATTCAGGTAGGCTACAGCTAGCTTCGGGTCCAGGCGGATCGCTTCGTTCCAATCCGCGATCGCTCGTGCGCGGTCGCCCTTAGCGTTGTAGGCGCCGGCGCGGGAGTTGTAGGCAGCCGCATTGTTGGCATCGAGCTTGATCGCCTCATCGTGCTGGGCGATGGCCTGGTCGTGCTCACCGCGGGCGCCATGCACGAGGCCGCGGTTGTAGGCGGCGCGCTTGGGATCGAGCTCCATGGCCTTCGTGAAGTCGGCGATGGCCTTTTCGCTGTCGTCCCGGCTTCGATAAGCGTTTCCACGGTAGGTATGGGCAAGCGCAATGCTTTCAGGACCTTCGTCGCGCTTGTTGATGATGCGCGTGCAGGCCGCGATGCGCTTTTCAGGCACGCTGTACTTGCAATCACTCCAATCATCGGCAGCAGCCGGGGCGGACAGCACGCCCAGCAGCATCAGTGCGGAGAAAGCGGAAAGGATGATACGCATACTCTCACTCCACGCGGCGACGAACTGAACATCACGATAGAAGCGGAGGATCGAGCTTGAAGTCCGGCGGGACTGTAGCGCAAGCTACGCAGGAACGCCTAGCCTCGAATCTGCGTCACGTTCCAGCAGCTGCTGCTCAGTGTACTGGGCGGGGCGTACGCCAATTGGACGATGTGAGCCACGGGAACAGCCGGACCGGTCAAACCGTTGCGCCAACGTTGGGTCGACTTGCGGCGGTATGATATCTTTGGAGGCCTTGACTATTAAGCGGCAGGCACTTGCGATGTTGGACCTGACACCCCGCCGCGAAGACCTGGACCCGATCGAGATCGCCTCGCGCGACGAGATCGCCGCCGTGCAGCTCGCCCGGCTCAAGCGCACGTTGCGGCATGTCTATGACAACGTCGCGCACTATTGGAAGGCGTTCGACGCGGCCGGCGTGCACCCCGACGATGTCAATTCGCTGGCCGACCTCGCCAGGTTTCCGTTCACCGCCAAGGAGGACCTGCGCGCCAACTACCCGTTCGGCCTGTTCGCCGTGCCGCGCGAGCAAATCGTGCGCGTGCACGCCTCCTCCGGCACCACCGGCAAGCCGACGGTGGTCGGCTACACCAAGGGCGACATCGAGGTGTGGGCCGAGGTGGTCGCCCGCTCGATCCGCGCCGCCGGCGGCCGGCCCGGCATGAAGCTGCACAACGCCTACGGCTACGGCCTGTTCACGGGCGGCCTCGGCCTGCACTACGGCGCGGAGCGGTTGGGCCTCACCACGGTTCCCGTTTCCGGCGGCATGACCGAGCGGCAGGTGCAGCTGATCGCCGACTTCGAGCCCGACATCATCACGGTGACGCCCTCCTACATGCTGGCGATCCTCGACGAGTTCCGCCGGCAGGGGCGCGACCCGCGCGCCACCTCGCTCAAAGTGGGCATCTTCGGCGCCGAGCCCTGGACCAATGCCATGCGGGGCGAGATCGAAGCGGCGTTCGACATGCACGCGGTCGACATCTACGGCCTGTCCGAGGTGATCGGGCCGGGCGTGGCGAATGAGTGCGTTGAGACCAAGGACGGCCTGCACATCTGGGAGGACCACTTCTATCCGGAGATCGTCGATCCGGTGTCCGGCAAGGTGCTGCCCGACGGCGAGAAGGGCGAGCTGGTGTTCACCACGCTGACCAAGGAGGGGATGCCGGTGATCCGCTACCGCACGCGGGACCTCACCCGGCTGCTCCCCGGCACGGCGCGAGCCATGCGCCGCATGGAAAAGATCACCGGGCGCTCCGACGACATGATGATCGTGCGCGGCGTCAACGTGTTCCCGACCCAGATCGAGGAGCTGATCCTGAAGGTCGAGGGCCTCGCCCCGCATTACCAGATCGTGCTGACCCGGGAGGGGCGGCTCGACGAGATGGAGGTGCTGGTGGAGGCGGCGACGGCCGCAGCGGCCAGCGGCGCGCGCACCGCATCGGCCGCCGAGCTCGCCCACCACGTCAAGGGCCTGATCGGCGTGACCGCCAGGATCACCGTCGCCGACCCCGGCGGCGTCGAGCGCAGCCAAGGCAAGGCGCGCCGGGTGGTGGACAAGCGCCCGAAGGACTGATTCCCTCTCCCCGCGCTGGCCCTCGGGCTCTCCTCACGAACGGAGTGCCCACAGCCAGCCCGAGGGCAAGGGGGAGGGGAGCGCGTGTGGCTCGCACACGACTTGACCTTCAGCGAAG
>DATEVP010000478.1:0-3494 GCA_035258465.1 Hyphomicrobiaceae bacterium | reverse complement strand
ATCCGCGCGCAGGCTTTGCACCAGGAGAACGGGCGGCTCGCTGTCCCCGCTCGATGTGGGGCCCGCCATCGCCAGGAGTAGGGCCGAGACCGCCGGGAGCACAGCGAGCGCCGGCGCGCGCCATCTTTTCCAGACGGCGCTCGCCGAGCGCGCGCTACACGCAGAGGCTGGTGCCCGCCGCCTCGGCTCCCTCATGGATCGCCCCCTTGGCGCTGTCTCCTCGAAGGATGGCGATGCTCACATCCCCGCCGTCACTGTTTGCTCTGCTTCTTGTTCCACTCCAGGAACTGCTGGAACAGTCGCTCCTGCTCGGTGGGGTTGTAGGGCGCCGCCCGCTGCGCCTGCGCGCGCAACTGGGTGGTATTGACGCTGCGCGCGCTGGTGGCCGCACTGACCTTGTCGAGCTTCTCCTGCAGCGGCTTGAACCGCTCCCAGCCGGGCACGACGGCCGCCAGGTTCACGTCCTTCCATTTCTCGTGATAGCCCGGCTCCTTCTGCAGCTTCTCGAAACGGTCGAACAGGTAGTCGACGACGCGCAGGAGGCGCCGGTAGCGGTCGGGCTCCCTCGACCAGTCGTAGACCGCGAGCACGGCCGGCACCGAGACGGTCGCGATCTGCTGGCCCTGCGGGATCAGGGCTGGATAGTCGGCGTGCTCGAGATAGGCCGGCGCGTAGTATTCGAGCTTCTCGGAGTACTCGATGGGGAGGAACTTGAAGCCCTCGGGGAACTTGCCCCTCAGGAACGGCGCCAGCGGCTTCGATGAGATCCAGAACGTGGCGGCGACCTCGTCGCTCTCCTTCATCTTGCCCATGGCGACGGTGTGCGGGATGAACGTCGCCTTCACCTCGATGCCGAGCTGCTTGAAGATGATCGGCCCCGAATAGGCGGCGGCCGTGCCAGCCGTGTTGAAGTTCACCACCTTGCCGGCCAGGTCCTGGATCGAATTGATCTCCGGCCGCACGAAGACGTGCGCCTCCGACGGGAACAGGTTGATGAGGTAGTTGATCCGGCGCCAGGCGTTGGCGAACTCCGGCTTCGACTTGAAGTGGTCGAGCACGTCGCCATAGACGATGGCGGCGTCGACGCCGCGCAGATAGAGCAGGTCGTAGACGTTGTCGAACGGCCCGCGGGTGACGATCGGCAGCACGCGCATGTTGTCGCCGTCGTCGAGAACGCGGGCGAGCTCGGAGGCAAACACCAGCGGCGCGCCTTCGAGGCGGCCCGCCGCGAGGCCGATGGTCCAGGCGTTGATGCGCTCCTTGTGCTGCTGCTCGCTGATGGGCTTGGTTGCGGGCGCGACGGCCTTGGTCTTGGTCGCCTGCGCTACCGCGACGCTCGGCGCCACGGGCTTCTGCGCGAGGGGTGCGCCGACGCGGTCGGGAGTGGACGGCGTCTGGGCGGCAACGGGGCCCAAGGAGGCAACAAACGCCAAGCCGGCAACGGCGCAGGTGAGGCTACGCATGGCATACTCCCTCTACTGCCAGGCGGCGAATATCCCTTTCTGGCCCAACGCGGCCTCTCCTCGAGGCGCCGCCTGCGCCTCGACCCTAGACTGTGCCGCGCACGAGCCTCCTTTGCTTCCTCCCGCAACTTCCCCGCTGCTTCCGATCAGGGCCGGATGTAGGCGTAGCCCTGCTTCTGCAGCTCCATCAGCCGCACCACGCCCGAGGGCGTGAGCTTGGCCTCGCTGAGGAGGGTCACGGGCTTGCCCTCGGCCTTGCTCTGCCTGGTCTGCGTGTTGACGCAGGCGCTGAACCTGAGATTCGGACTTTCGAGCGCCATCGGCGCGATGCGGTCTTTCACCGGACTCGTATCGGAGCGGAGCATGTGCAGCCCGGGACCGTAGGCGACGATCTCGACGATGGCCGTCTCGCCCTTGCCCTTGTAGTACTCCATGATGTTGCCGGCATTGTTGAGCGCCAGATCCATCACTGCCTTGTCGTTCTGCGTGACCTGGATGGCGACCTTGTGCGTCGCCGTCGAGGCCTTCTTGACCTTGGTCTGCGCGGGCTTGGTCGGCATCTCGCTCTGTGCGTTGGCCTCCATCGCCCAGCAGCCGGCAAGCGCAACCGCCGCACAGATGGATACCGCGTGGCGCGAACGAGATGCGATCATTTCGATCTCCAGGTCAGGTTTGCGATTCACACGTGAGGCAATGCGGTGTGATCGATCAGGTTGACGGCACCGGGCAGCGATCACGCGAGACGTCGGCCAAGCCAGCTCGGCCGTGATGATGGATGAAGCGATTGCCGCCGCCCCAATCCGCCGCACACCCCTCGAGCGGACACCAGGTCGCGTCGCGCGTTGCCCTTTGAATGCCTCCACGGACGAACGACGGACCCAAGCGATGTGATCAGCGCGAAATGGGACAATGTTGAGGCGTCCGGCGCACAGCATCATCGCTCGCGATGAAGTGATCATCGCCGCGCGTTGTGCGCGTCAGATGTCCGACCGAGTCCTATGCAAGACTCAGGACGAGAACGGCAGCGCCTGGTCCTGTCCGCCGAGCAGGCGTGCGACGTAGGCCGGCACCACCTCGGTCGCGGGGCCGTGGCGCTTCTCGTGAAACAGCGAGGCGCCCTCGGACGCCTCGAGGTTGAGCTCGACTGTGTGCGCGCCGTTGGCGCGCGCCTCGGCGACGAAGCCGGCGGCGGGATAGACGTTGCCGCTGGTGCCGATGGAGAGGAACAAGTCGGCCCGGGCGAGCTCCTCGCCGATGCGCTCCATGTGATAGGGCATCTCGCCGAACCACACGACGTCGGGGCGCAGCCCGCCGCTGCGACCGCAAGAGGCGCAGGCGAGGTCGACCGACAGATCCGGCGCGTCGAGGCCCCAGGGGTGGCGCGACTGGCAATGGTTGCAGAGCGCTTGGCGGTGCTGGCCGTGCATATGGATCAGGTTCCGGGTGCCGGCCGCTTCGTGCAGGGCATCGACGTTCTGCGTGACGACGACCACGTGGCCGCGCTTGCCCGCGGCATACTCCTGCTCGAGCCGGGCCAGCGCGAAGTGCGCCGCGTTGGGCTTGGCGCCGCCGCTCATCTTTCGCCGCGCGTTGTAGAAGTCGAGCACGCGCTGCGGGTTGCGCCTGAAGCCCTCGGGCGTCGCCACCTCGCGGTAGTCGACCTTGGACCAGATGCCGTCCTTGTCGCGGAAGGTGGAAATGCCGGACTCGGCCGAGATGCCGGCGCCGGTGAGGATGACGATGCGCTTGAAGCGGGACATGGGGCGATCCGTGCTTGAAACCGCCCAGAGCCTTACCGGGACGGTAACCAAGTCTCAAGCGTGCCGATCGGGCCGCGTGACCGTGACGGCCATTGCCGGCGCTCGGCGACCGCGCCACACTTGTGGGCGGGCAATCCAAGGGACACGCGCATGGCCGATCATGTTGGCATGGCGACGCAGCTGGCGGGGCAGACGCTGCGCTTTGGGTGGTATTTCGCGTTGAACCGGCTGGTCGACTGGCGCACGGATCAGCTCGGCAAGACGCGCCGCT
>DATEVP010000477.1:0-2576 GCA_035258465.1 Hyphomicrobiaceae bacterium | reverse complement strand
GCCCCGGGAAGTGCATTTCAACCGCCGGCCTGCCGGCGACGCTGCTCATCGACGCCGAGGGGCGCGAGATCGGCCGCCTGCTGGGCCCCGCCGAATGGGACAGCGAGGACGCCAAGCGGCTGATACGGGCGGCGGTGAAGTGAGCGGTGGTCGGCGGCGAAGTTGCGCGCCTGAAGCAGGTTTTCCGAAGTCTCGGCGATATTCCGGACAAGGCCGGCGCGCGTCCGCTTTCGGAGCCTTGCTGCCGGACGCCCGCACTCGGGACGGTTAAATGTGACCCAACTCGGACGCCCGTACGGGCTTCAGTCGACCCGCGCCCCGCATTCGTCATCCCGGCGCCGCGCGCAAGCGAAGGCTTGCGTGCGGGACCAGGCCGGGACCCATGCACCTTTGAGCTTGCGCCGGGCTCCGATGCGCGCGAGGGTAGCCCCGCATGTGCGTGGGACACTTGCGATGCCCTATCGCACGAAATGCCCCTGCGTCTACATCCTGGCGAGCGCGCGCAACGGCACGCTCTACATCGGCGTGACGGCCGACCTCTTTCAGCGCATCGTCCTGCACAAGCAGGACCTCATCGAAGGCTTCACCAAGAAATATGGCGTGCACCGCCTCGTCTACTACGAGATGCATCCCACGATGGAAGATGCCATCCGGCGCGAGAAACAGATGAAGGAGTGGCGCCGGCTGTGGAAGATCAGGCTGATCGAGAGCATCAACCCGGAGTGGGTCGACCTGCTCGACGAGAGCACGGGCGAGATCCTCGACGGCCCCGCGGACCTGTCGCGGCGCACGCGTTGACGAGAAGAGTGCGTCGAGCCGTGCATGGGTCCCGGCCTGGTCCCACGCGCGCCCTGACGGGCCCGCGTGGCGCCGGGATGACGGCGGGCTGCGGTGCAGGCTCGCGCTGGAGCCTCAGGGATAGAACATCGGCTGCTCGGTTTCCGAGTCGGCCTGCAGCAGGCCGCCGACGATGGAGCGCGCCAGCTGCTCGGCCATGCAGCGATGGCCGCGATCGTTCAGGTGCAGATTGTCGGAGGCGAGGTAGAACGTGTCGCCGCGCTCGCGCTGCGCCTCGCGCATGGCCTCGAAGCGGTCGACGAGCAGCACGCGCTGCTCGCGCGCCACCTCGGCTATGGCGCCAACCACCTTCTCGTAATACTCGTCCTTGGCCAACGCCTCGCCGTACTGCGGATCGACGAGCACGACATCGATCTTGTTGTCGGCGAGCCACGACAGCGTCGTCTTGAGGCATTGCTTGAACCCGTCGAGGCTGACGTGGCGCAGCGCGTCGTTGGTGCCGACCTGCCAGACGACGAGGTCCGGCTTGGTCTCCTCGACTTCTTGCTTCATGCGGTCGGCGGCGCCTTGCGCGACCTCGCCGGACAGGCCGCGGCCGATCACGTTGAAGTCGAGGCCCTTGACCGCGCCTTCCAGGGATGTCCCGAGGCGTGCGACGTAGGTGGCAGTGGGAGAGGAGGCGCCGACGCCCGCCGTCGAAGACGAGCCGATCGCCAGCACCTTCACGTGGGCCTTGCTGCGCACGGCTCGGCGCATGCTGCGCAGCGGCCTGCGGAAAAGCTCGCCGGCCACCCGCCTGGTGCTGCAGTCAGGCGACAGAACAGGCAGCGCGGCAGGAAGCACAGCCACCGGCGCGCCCGCGATCACCAGCTCTTGTGGTTCGGCGGCGATGGGCGCAAAAGCCAGCGCACTCGCCAGAGCCCAAAAAAGCACCCGCAGATACATACAGCCCGTCCAGCCCCACTCGGTCGGATGTCGAATGCTTAAGGTAGGACTGCCCACTCGTAAAGCGGGTGCTGAATCTCACATAACCCGGCGGTGGACGGTTTGGTTCCAATTGACAGGTTCGCCACACTCGCCCAGAAGGCTCCCCCATGTCCGATCCCCATCTGCAATCGACCATCGAAGCCGCCTGGGAAAAGCGCGATCAGATCACGCCGCAGACCCGTGGCGAGGTGCGCGACGCCGTCGCTACGGCGCTTGCTCTGCTCGATCGCGGGGAGGTCCGAGTTGCCGCCAAGATCGATGGGAAATGGGTCGTAAATCAATGGCTTAAGAAGGCGGTCCTGCTGTCTTTCCGGCTCAACGACATGGCCCTGATCGCCGGCGCGCCGGACGGCGCCAGCTGGTGGGACAAGGTGCCGTCCAAGTTCGCCGGCATGACCGCCGACGGCTTCCGCAAGGCCGGCTTCCGCGCCGTTCCAGGCGCCGTCGTACGGCACTCGGCCTACATCGCGCCCGGCGTGATCCTGATGCCTTCGTTCGTCAATCTGGGCGCCTACGTCGACAGTGGCACCATGGTCGATACGTGGGCAACGGTCGGCTCCTGCGCGCAGATCGGCAAGCACGTGCACCTGTCGGGCGGCGTCGGCATCGGCGGCGTGCTCGAGCCGTTGCAGGCCAATCCAACGATCATCGAGGACAACTGCTTCATCGGCGCGCGCTCGGAAGTCGTCGAGGGCGTCATCGTCGGCGAAGGCTCGGTGCTCGCCATGGGCACCTTCATCAGCGCCTCGACCAAGGTGGTCGATCGTGCCACCGGCAAGATTCACATCGGG
>DATEVP010000476.1:0-4376 GCA_035258465.1 Hyphomicrobiaceae bacterium | reverse complement strand
GCGCCTCGGCGACGAGCTGGGTGGGCTCGACCAGCACGCGCTCCTTCGGCAGGTTGGTGTGCCGGCGGCGGAAGTCGGCCTCGACCTGGTCCTGCGTCAGGTGAATGGCGGGGGCGATGATGTGGCTCGGCGTCTCGCCGCGGATCTGGATGAGGTACTCGCCGAGATCGGTCTCCACCGTCTCGATGCCGCCCGCCTCCAGGCAGGCATTGAGCCCGATCTCTTCCGAGATCATCGACTTGCCCTTGGTGACGATGCGCGCCCCCACGCTCCGGCAAATCTCCAGGATAATCTCGCGGGCATCGGCAGCCGTCGGCGCGAAATGCACGGATGCGCCGGCGTCGGCGGCCTTCCTCTCGAACGCCTCGAGGTAGAGATCGAGGTGCGCCAGCGTATGGTCCTTGATCTCCCGGCCGCGCTCGCGCAGCGCCTCGAATTCCGGCAGTCCGGCGCGCGCGGCGCCGCGGCGGGCGGCGAGACCGGGGGCGACGCTCGCCAGCGCCCGCTGCAGCTGCGGGTCGGCCAGCGCGGCGCGCGCGTTGTCCTTGAAGGCCGGCGAGGTCGGGATCATGGCCGCTGACCGATCGGCGGGTCGCCGAGCTCGCCGGCGAGCACCTCGGCGACGTGGCGCGCGGCGATTCTGCGGCCCTGGCGCGACAGCTTGCCCGCCATGTTCATGAGGCAGCCGAGATCGCCGGCCAGCACGATGTCGGCCCCCGTCGCGGCGATCTGCTCGGTCTTGCGCTCGACGATGGCGTTGGAGATGTCGGGATACTTCACGGAGAAGGTGCCGCCGAAGCCGCAGCACACGTCGCTGTCGGCCATCTCCACCAGATCGAGGCCCTTGACGGAGCCGAGCAGCCGCCGCGGCTGTGCCCTGATGCCGAGCTCGCGCAGGCCCGAGCAGCTGTCGTGGTAGGTTGCACGGCCTTTGAACTCGGCACCGACCGCCGTCATCCCGCGCACGTCGACGAGAAAGGCGATCAGCTCGTGCACCTTGCCGGCGAACGCCTTTGCGCGCGCCGCCCACCCAGCGTCATCCGCCAGCAGAGCCGGATAGTGGGCCTTCAGCATGCCGGCGCAGGACCCCGATGGCGCCACCACGTAGTCGAAGCCCTCGAAGGCCGCGATCGTGAGACGCGCGATCTCCTGCGCGTCGGCTTTGTCGCCGGAGTTGTAGGCCGGCTGGCCGCAGCAGGTCTGCGCCGCCGGAACCTCCACTTCGCAGCCGGCGTCCGTCAGGAGCTTGACGGCGGCGAATCCAACCGAAGGGCGCAGCAGGTCGACGAGGCAGGTGACGAAGAGGCCGACGCGCACCGGGCCCTTGGCCATGGCGGGCATGGTTGTCGAGGCATCCTCGGTAGGCGGGCGCATTACCCTGCTATTTTTTGCTGAATTTCTTGAGGTAGGCGATCACGTCCTTGCGGTCCTGCGGGTCCTTGAGGCCGACGAACGCCATCTTCGTCCCCTTCATGAAGACCAGCGGGCTCTCCAGATACTTGAACAGCACCTCCTCGGTCCACACCAGGCCGCCGGCGCCGGAGGCCTTGTTGGCATCCGAATAAGCGAAGCCGTCGATCGTGCCGGCCTTGCGGCCGATGATCTCGTTGAGCACCGGGCCGACCCTGTTCTTGGCTTCAGGGCCGACTTCATGGCAGGCGCGGCACTTCTTGTAGACCTCGGCCCCCTCCTCGGCGTTGCCTTCCTGTGCCGCCGCGGGCGAGGCAAGCGCGGCCGCCAGCAATAGACCTGCGATCGTCCTTTTCATGCTTGGCCCTTTTGTCATCGTTGCACCGTTGCCCTGCAGACTTCGCCGCGCCCCGATGTTAGCAGACCCATGCCGCGCCAAGACGCGACGCTTCGCAGCACGAGGGGAGGAACCGGAATCGCCACAGGATATAGGCCACCGGTGATGGCGGCCCAGGCGGAACCGCGATATACCATAACCCGCGTGATTTGCGGGCCGGACATGGGCCCGCGCGGGGCCGGCAATCGAGAGCAAGGAGCCTGAGGACATGGGATCGGCGGTCCTGCCCAAGCCGGACAGCGCAATCATGTCGCGGCGCAATACGATCGTCGACGACCTGCGCCGCCTCCTGGGTGCCGAGGCGGTGATCGGCGACGAGGCCGGCCGGCGTGCCTACGAGACGGATGCGCTGACGGCCTACCGCCGGCTGCCGCTGGCCGTGGTGCTCCCCGATTCCACGGAGGAAGTCTCGCGCGTGCTGCGCTATTGCCACCAGCACGGCATCAAGGTCGTGGCGAGGGGCGCCGGCACCTCGCTCTCGGGCGGCGCTCTGCCGTCGGAAGACGCCGTGGTGGTCTGCGTCTCGCGCATGAGCCACGTCCTCGACGTCGACTACATGAACCGCGTGGCCCGCGTCGAGGTCGGCATCACCAACCTCGGCATCAGCGAGGCGGTCAAGGCGCAAGGTTTCTTTTACGCGCCCGATCCCTCGAGCCAGCTCGCCTGCACGCTGGCTGGCAACATCGGCATGAACTCGGGCGGCGCCCATTGCCTCAAGTACGGGGTGACCACCAACAACGTGCTGGGCCTCAAGATGGTGCTGATGGACGGCGAGATCGTCGAGATCGGCGGCAGCCACCTCGACTCCCCCGGCTACGACCTGATGGGGCTTACGATCGGCTCGGAGGGGCAGCTCGGCATCGTCACCGAGGCAACCGTGCGCATCCTGCGGGCGGCGGAGGGCGCGCGCCCCATGCTGCTCGGTTTCGATTCCAGCGAAGCCGCCGGCAAGTGCGTCGCCGCCATCATCGGCGCCGGCATCGTGCCCGTCGCCATCGAGTTCATGGACAAGCCGGCGATCCACGTCTGCGAGGCGTTCGCCAAGGCCGGCTACCCGATGGAGGTGGAGGCCCTGCTGATCGTGGAGGTGGAGGGATCGCAGGACGAGATGGGAGACCTGCTGGCGCGCATAACCGAGCTCGTCACACCCTTCGGGCCCAAGGAGCTGCGCATCAGCCAGACCGAGGAGCAGAGCGCCGCCATCTGGAAGGGGCGCAAGGCGGCGTTCGGCGCGATTGGCCGCATCTCCGACTACTACTGCATGGACGGCGTCATCCCGCTCGGGAAGCTGGCCGAGGTTCTGGTCGCCATCTCGCACATCTGCGACGGACACAACCTGCGCGTCGCCAACATCTTCCATGCCGGCGACGGCAACCTGCATCCGTTGATTCTCTACGATGCCAATAACGAGGACGAGGCCCGGCGGGCCGAGCGGGCTGGCGCCGAGATCCTCGAGCTGTGCGTGGCCTCCGGCGGCTGCCTCACCGGCGAGCACGGCGTCGGCATCGAGAAGCGCGACCTCATGCGCGTCCAGTTCACCGAGACCGACCTTGCGGTGCAGATGCGCATCAAGACGGTGTTCGATCCGAAGTGGCTGCTCAATCCGGCGAAGGTCTTTCCGCTCGATGGCCGCGAGGCGGCGCTCGAAGCCGCCTGAGGAGATTGCGACGTGCTTGCGAAAATGCGCCCGGCCGATGAGCGGGAGTTCTCGCGCGTGCTCGCGGAGGCCACGGCGACCAATACGCCGCTCGAGCTGACGGGCGGCACCTCCAAGCGCGAGATCGGCCGGCCCACGAATGCGGCGCACAGCGTCTCCACCAAGGGCTTGCGCGGCATCACGCTTTACGAGCCGAGCGAGATGGTGATGTCGGCGCGCGCCGGCACGCCCTTGACGCAGATCGAGGAGGCTCTGGCGGCGCGCAACCAGATGCTCGCCTTCGAGCCGGTGGAGCTCGCCACCATCTCGGGCGGCGAGCCCGGTGAGGCCACCATCGCCGGCATCTTCGCCACCAACATTTCCGGTTCGCGGCGGATCCGGGCCGGCGCGGCGCGCGACCATCTCCTGGGGCTGCGCGGCGTGAACGGGCGCGGCGAGATCTTCAAGTCCGGCGGCCGCGTCATGAAGAATGTGACGGGTTACGATCTGTGCCGCGGCCTCGCCGGCAGCTGGGGCACGCTCGCCGTCATGAGCGAGGTCACCTTCAAGGTGCAGCCCGCGCCGGAAGACACCGGCACGCTCGTCCTCCTTGGGCTGCCCGACGAGATCGCCGTCGAGGTGCTGTGCGCGGCCATGGCCACGCCCTACGAGATATCGGGCGCCGTGCATCTGCAGCCTGCGCTCGTGGCGCGGCTGTGGCACGAGGGCCTGCGCGAGCAGGGCCAGGCCATCACGGCCCTGCGGCTCGAGAATTTCGCCAAGTCGGTCGCCTATCGCCTGGCGCGCCTGCGCGAGCACCTCAAAGCCTACGGCGAGATTCACGCGCTCGACCGCGAGAATTCGCTCTCGCTGTGGAGCGAGCTGCAGCAGCTCTCGGTGCTGCAGGGGAGCAGCGCCCCCCTTTGGCGCATC
>DATEVP010000475.1:0-5385 GCA_035258465.1 Hyphomicrobiaceae bacterium | reverse complement strand
AGCATCGGCGTGAGCGTGAGCGAGATGAAGCCCGACAGCAGGATGGCGATGCTGATCGTCATGGCGAATTCGAAGAAGAAGCGCCCGACGATGCCGCCCATGAACAGGATCGGAATGAACACGGCGACCAGCGACAGCGTGATCGACAGCACGGTGAAGCCGATCTCGTTGGCGCCCCTGATGGCAGCCTCGAACGGCCGCATGCCCTGCTCGACGTAGCGCACGATGTTTTCCAGCACGACGATGGCGTCGTCGACCACGAAGCCGAGCGCCAGGGTGAGTGCCAGCAGGCTGACATTGTCGAGCGAGAACCCGAACATCGCCATGCCCGCGAACGTGCCGATGATCGACAGCGGCAGGGCGACGGCGGGGATGAAGGTGGCGCGCCAGCTGCGCAGGAAGGCCAGGATCACCAGGATCACCAGCACGGACGTCAACATCAGGGTGATCTGCACGTCCTTGACCGAGGCGCGGATCGACTCCGACCGGTCGCTCAGCACCGTCAGCTCGATGGTCGGCGGCAGCAGCCGTTTGAATTCGGGCAGGACCCCGTGGATGGCGTCGGTGACGGCCACCGTATTGGCGTCCGGCTGGCGCTGGACGGACACGATGATCGAGCGCACCGCGTTGAACTCGGTGCGGGCCTCCTCGTTCTCGACCGAGTCCTCCACCTTGGCGATGTCCTGCAGGCGAACCGGCGCTCCGTTGCGCCACGCAACCACCACCGGCTTGAAATAGGCCGCGGTCGGCTCGGCCCCCTGGGTCTGCAGGATATAGAGCTGGTGCTGCGTGCGGATGCTGCCGATCGGGGTCACCTGGGTGACCGCCGACACCGCCTGCCGGATCTCCTCCACCGAGATGCCGCGCGTGGCCAGCGCATCGAGGTCGTACTTGATGCGCACGGCGCGCTTCTGCGCGCCCTGGATGTTGACCTGCGCGACGCCCGGCAGCATCGAAAGCCGCGGGCTCATCACCTTGTCGGCGAACTCGTTCATCTCCTGGGACGGCGCGGTATCGGAGGTCAGGGCCATGAACATCACCGGCGTGTCGGCCGGGTTGACCTTGCGGTAGGCGGGCGGCGTCGGCAGGTCCTCGGGCAGCCTGGAGGCCGCCACCGAAATCGCCGACTGCACGTCGAGGGCCGCTGCGTCGATGTTGCGGTTGAGGTCGAACTCCAGCGTGATCTGCGCCGTGCCCTCGGTGTTGAGCGAGGTGATCGAGGTAATGCCGGCAATCGTCGAGAACTGGCGCTCGAGCGGCGCGGCCACCGAGACGGCCATCGTGTCCGGGCTGGCGCCGGGATACTGCGTCGTCACCGTGATAGTCGGCACTTCGATGCGCGGGATGGCGGCAATCGGCAACTGGCGATAGCCGAAGAAGCCCGCCAGCAGCAGCGAGGCCATGACCAGCGTCGTCATCACCGGCCGTCGGATGCAAAGCTCGGACAGACGCATGACCGCTTACCTTGTGCCTAGCCCCGGCCGTTCATGCGGCGCTCCTCGCTCGCGGGCGCCGACCGCGGGCCGCCGCGCGGCTCCTCGATGTTCACGGGCATGCCTGGCGCAAGCCGGATCTGCCCATCCGTCACCACCTGCTCGCCGGCCTTCACGCCTGAGGCGAGGTAGGCGGTCTGGCCGATGATGCGTTCGACGGTCACGACGCGCGGGGCGACCTTGCCGTCGGGCCCGATCACCCAGGTGATCATGCCTTGCTGCGCCGGCAGCACGGCGGCGGCCGGCACGGAAAGCATGCGGGGCTTGACCTCCACCGTCAGGGCAACCTCGACGGAGAGGCCGGGCCACAGCGTCTCGTCGGCATTCTCGGCCACCAGCTTGGCCGTGACGGTGCCGGTCTGGCGGTCGACCTGGTTGTCGACGAAGCCGATGATGCCCTGCACGACGATCGGCTTCGTGCCGCCGCCGGGGATGGTGACATCGGCCGTCGACTTGGCGATGAGCGCGCGCTTGAGCGCGGCAAGCTCGCCCTGCGGCACCGCAAACGTCACCAAGATCGGCTTGGTCTGGTTGATGGTGACGAGCGCCGGCGCATCCTGGGCGCGCACGTTGGTGCCGAGCTTGGCGCTGAGGCTGCCGGTCCGCCCGGTGATCGGCGCGCGAATGGTGAGATAGTCGAGCTGCGTCTTCTGCGACTCGAGCAGCGCGCGGCCGGCGTTGATGCTGGCCTTGAAGCCCTCGACCGCATAGCGCGCCTGGTCGAGCGCGGCTTGCGTGACGATCTTCTTGTCGATCAGGGCCTCGCGCCGCGCGAGCGTCGCCTCGGCATCGCGAAGGCTCGCCTCGTCCTTGGCGATGTTGGCCTCGGCCTGCGCGATCTGCGCCTTGACCATGCGGTTGTCGAGACGGAACAGCACGCTGCCTTCCTTGACCAGATCGCCCTCGGCAAAAGCCACCTCGACGATCTGGCCGTCGACGCGCGGCTTGACCGCGACGTTGGCCAGCGGCTCCACCGTGCCGGGCGCCGAAAGGATGATGGGCATGTCCTTTTCCAGGACGACGGCCGCGGTCACCGGAGCGGCCGGGGGACGCCCCTTGCCGTCAGCCTTCTTGGCTGCTGCCGGGGCCTGGTTCGAAACCGCGGTGCTGCCGCCGGTGTGGGACCAAAAAAAATAGGCGGCCGCAATAACCAGGGCCGCGTTCAGGACGTACGATGCCAGTCGTCCGACTCTCATGCCCGCAAATCGCCACACCCGCGCCGCTCGGCCCTCACTTGGCCGCGGGCGCTCTGGACGCCTCTCCCCACACCATTCTATGGCCTGCGCAGGCTTCGCGCGAGTGGGCCGGCCCCGAGGGCCAGCTTATAGCCCGCCGGAGACCAACGAGGGACGCGGCACATATCCGTCTCGGGCAGCGCCCAAGCGGGAACGCGGCCAAAGTCTGGCGGGGTGGCGCCGGCGCCGGGTCGACCTACAGGCGGTAGCGGATCTGGTCGGTCCAGAAGCGCTCCAGCCGCGCCAGGGCCTTGTTCAGCCCCTTGATGTCGTCGAACGAGATCTGGCCGATGGCTTCGACGGAGCCGAGCTGGCGATGGTAGAGCTTATGGATCACCTCGCGCGCCTCCAGGCCCTTGGGGGTCAGGCTCACCCGCACCGACCGGCGGTCCTTGTCGGAGCGCTTGTAGTGAAGATAGCCCATGTCGACGAGCTTCTTCAGATTGTAGGAGACGTTGGAGCCCAGATAGTAGCCCCGCGTCTTCAGCTCGCCGGCGGTCAGCTCGCTGTCGCCCATGTTGTAGAGCAGCAGGGCCTGAACGCTATTGAGATCGGCGCCGCCGCGGCGATCGAACTCGTCCTTGATGACATCGAGCAGCAAGCGATGCAGGCGCTCGATCATTCGGAGCGCGCGGAGGTACTCACCCTTGAAAGTATCCTCGCCCGCAGGCGCGCGCGTGCGCGCCACGTCCAACGCAAGACTCATGGTCCCTGCCCTCAACACCTGTTTGACGCTAACCAGCTTGACTTGCCGGCTTTGAGGCGCAGCCTATGGGAAAGCCTCTAATTCTAACTTAAAGCTTTCGGTTAACGACGCGGGCTTTTTCGAGACATCACGGGCGCACGGCTTGCATCTCGGCGCGGCTCGCCAAGGAGAGGTCGTCGGCGCCGAGCGACGCAAAATAGGAGTCGAGCATCGCCTCGCTCACGTCCTCCAGGCGCGCTGGTTCCCACTTCGGCGTCCGGTCGCGATCGATCAGCGCCGCCCGTACGCCCTCGTAGAAGTCGTGGCCCTCGAGGCAGCGGCACGCCAGCCGGTAGTCCTGGATGAGCGTGGTGCGCAGGTCGGCGCCCCGCACCGCGCGCACGTGGCGATGGGCAATCTTGAGCGAGGTGGGCGAGTGCCTGGACAAATCCGCGAGCGCCGCCTCGGCCCATTGTGCGCCGTCCCCGCGCTCGGCCCGCAATCGCTCGACGATGCTCTCGACCGTGTCAGCCGAGAAGCAGCGCGCGATGATGGGCCGTACAGCATCGAGCTCGCCGGCGCCGGGGTCTTCGTGGCGACCGTCGAGGGCCGGGTCAACGGGGTCGGCGGTGCGGAGGGCGGCATGGATCTCGCCGAACCGCGCGGCGGGGATGCAGTGCGTCACCAACCCCAGCCGATAGGCATCCGCTCGTCCGATCGAGCGCCCCGTCAAGGCAAGGTACATGCCGATCTCGTCCGGCATGGCCGCGAAAGCCCAGCTCACGCCGTCGTCGGGGAACAGCCCAATGCTGGTCTCGGGCATGGCGAAACGGTAGCGCTCGCCGGCGACACGGTGCGTGCCGTAGAGCGAGATGCCGACGCCGGAACCCATCACCACGCCGTCGATGAGGGAGACGGTTGGCTTGGAGAAGCAATCGAGCTGCCAGTTGAGTGCGTACTCCTCGGCAAGGGAGCGGCGCGCGTCGGCCGGCCGCGTCTTGCCCCATTCGGCGATCTCCCGGATGTCCCCGCCGGCGCAGAACGCCCGGTCCGTGGCGGAGGAGATGATCGCCGCGTAGATCTGCGGATCGCGCCCCCAGCGCGCGAATCCCCCCGCGATTTCGGCGCGCATGGCGGTGGTGAGCGCATTGAGCGCGCGCGGCCTCGTCAGGTTGACGACCCCGGCGCAGCCCTCCGCGGTAATGGCGATGTCGCCTTGCCCGAGGCTGCGCTCCTCGGTTGCAGAGGCCTCCCCTCCCCGAGCGATTTCATTCTCCACAGGTTGTCCTCGATCGTGGCGACTTCAATAGAGTCTCGCAGTGGCCGCAATTTTGAGCTATATATGAGCGCTGGAAGTCAGCAAACTCCTGGTCCCGCGGCGTGCGGGCGTTGCGTGGGGGCCGGGGCTGGCAGCAGGGTAATTTTCCGAATGAGCGTAGGACGTTGGGCGGTTGCCGCTGCATGCTGTGCGCTTGCCGCGCAGGGGGCATCGGCACAGAAGGCCGCACCCACTGATTCCAAGCCGGCGGTGGGCCAGAGCCAGCCGCCGTCCGCTGGCGTGCGCGATAGCTCCTGGCCCAAGTTGTTGCCGAGCATCGCTCCGGCAGGAGCCAAGCCGCCCGCCCCGCTGCAGTGGACGCCGGAGGACATCGCGCTGGCCCAGGCCCGCTGCACGGCCCTGCTGAAGGGCCTCGAGGCGGTCGCCGTGCCCGAGACGCCGATCCGGGAAGGCACCGAGTGCGGCGCCGCTGCACCGATGAAGCTTCTCAGCGTTGGCCGAAGCCCGCCGGTTTCACTGTCCCCGCCGCCCGTGGTGACCTGCGACATGATTGCCGCCCTCGGCCGGTGGCTGGAGCGCGATGTACAACCTCTGGCGCGCAAGCACCTGGGCGCACCTGTCATCCGCATCGAAACGATGAGCTCCTATTCCTGCCGCAACGCCTATGGACGGAAGGATAGCCGGCTGAGCGAG
>DATEVP010000474.1:0-2206 GCA_035258465.1 Hyphomicrobiaceae bacterium | reverse complement strand
CGTCGTAGTGGGTGAACATGAGGTCGCCGGTCTGGATGAGGGTCGTCGCGTTCTCCATGGGGATCGTGATCGAGGAGTCGATGTAGATCGCGCAGGTGGTGCCCGAGAAGATGGCGTGTCCCGCCTCACCCTCGTAAGGCGCGCGGCGCCAGAGAGTCTCGACCGTCTTGGGCGCCTCGCGCTCGAGCAGGCGGGCGCGGGCGCTAACGCCCTCATCGACGAAGGTGAAGAGGAAATACCTGGCCATGCGTCCCCTCCAATGGCCTGCTGCTCCCGTGCCGGCCGCGGGTCGAGCCTCGCGGGACACACGGCCCCCCCCGCTCGCGCCCGTTGGGTCGAAGTCTCGGGCGCGGCGGAACCCGAGTCAATCGTACGGCCGCGCGCTCGCTAGTGGATCGACCCCAACATTTGTTTCCCACGCTTGTCATGCGCGGGCTCGACCCGCGCATCCAGGACCGGGTTGATCTCGGCCGTGGATGGCCGGGTCAAGTCCACGGCTGTCCGGTTTAGGTTTCAGGTCCATTGGAGCGCCAGTTGATCGGGATCGGGTTGCGGCGCTGGCTCAATGTGGAGCAGGCGATCGATGCGCCTGCGATGCATCAGATTGGCGCGCACCAGCCTGGCGAAGGCGCGCGGGCTTTGGACGGCTTTCTGGGCGGCCTGCGCGAGGCGCAGCAGCAAGAAGGCGATCAAAGCGACGGCGATCTGGATGCGCACGGCATTCTCGGATGTGCCGAGGAAGCGGGTGATTTTCAGGGTCTGCTTGACCCAGCGGAAGAACAGCTCGATGGCCCAGCGGCGCTGGTAGAGGTCGGCGATCTCCTGCGCGGCGGCGTCGAGATCGTTGCACAGGATGCGCAGCACCTTGCCGGTGCCGGTCTTGACCCGGACTTCGCGGACCGGATCTTGGAACGGGTTCGTGCGGCTTCTGGCCTGACGCGCCGGCAGGTGGCCGATACGATCGGAGAGGATGGCCCCGCCGCGCCGGACCGGCAGCTCGGCGACGACGGCGAGCGGCGTATTCGACTTGAACCGGGTGACGATGCGGCAGCCGGCGGCATCGAGCTTGGCCCACCAGGCGTAATCGTAATAGCCGAGATCGAAGACGTAGGTGGCGCCGGGCTCGACGGGCATCGCTTGCGCGACCGTGATGTCGTTGACCTTCGCCGCGCTGATCGCGGCATGGATCGGGCGATCGGCGCCGGGATCGTAGATCACATGTACCTTGGCGCCGCACACACCTTCGCTGAAGCGTGCCCAGCCGGTGCTGAGACCGTTCAGCCGCACGCCGGTGGAATCGATCAGGTACGTGATCTCGGCGATCTTGCGGCGCAGGCCGCGATGGGCCTGCCGCACCATATGGGCGAACAACTCCGCGAACACCGCGCTCGGCCGGGCCGCGTTCGCGTCGGCCAGCGTCGAGCGCTGCGCTGGGCGGGCGCCCAGGTGGTAGAGCCGCGCCGCATGGCTCGCCAGCCCGGTCGCGATCTCGCGCAAGCTCGTCGCGCCCGCCAACTGGCCGTACAGCAAGGCCACGAACTGGCTCCTCGTCGTCAGTCGGCGCACTCGAACGTCCGCGCCGTGCGCCGCCACCAGCCGGTCGAACTCATCCCACGGCACCTGCTTTAGAACCGCATGAAATACGCTATTCTGATGCTGCATGACGTTGGTCCTTTCTCGTGTCCCGAAACGTCGCCAAACGGTCGTGACACAGAAGAATCAACGTCATGCGCCTTGTCCAGAAAAACTAAACCGGACAGCCGTGGACTTGATACGCGCATCCAGCGGTTTCGCACTCGCCTTGCGGCCCCGCCTCAACCTTTCACGAACAGCTTCCGGGGCACATTGCAGAACGGTTTCGCTCCCTTGGCCGTGATCTGGATCGTCTCGCTGGTTTCGATCCCGTCGTTGCCGACCGAAAGCGCGGGGACGCAGTGGATGGTCATGTTCTCCTGCAGCACCGTCTTGTCACCCGCGCGCAGGCTGATCGTGTGCTCGCCCCAGTCGGGCGGATAGTTGAGCCCGGTCGAGTAGCCGATGCGCGATTCCTTCTCGATGCCGTGGCGCGTGATCACCTTGCGAAACGCGCGCTCCACGTCCTCGGCCGTGACGCCAGGCTTGGCGGCGCCGATCGCCGCATCGAGCCCCTCGATCTGGACCTTGGCGAGGTCGAGGACCCGCGCGGGCGCCTTGCCGAGAAAGACGC
>DATEVP010000473.1:0-19373 GCA_035258465.1 Hyphomicrobiaceae bacterium | reverse complement strand
CGCCCGACTGGGGGCCCAAATTTGCGTTTCGCGCGATCGTCGATTTTCTGACACGGGAAAATCGCCGATCGACAAAATGCTTGATCGCGAGCTTGGGTCAAACGCTCGTCGTGACTTCCGGTTTCTTGTGCCCCCGCGTCGGGCGGGAACGGAGCCGGTCGATGGCCTTGCTCGGTGGCTCTGGCGTACCCGCCCGACTTCGGGTCTGGGCTGCTCTACGCCAGCGCTTCCATATCCCTTCAGTACATAGGCCAACCGGCCGTACAACGCCCGCGAGCCCTTGTGGCGAAGCTGGCGCCGACGGGCTCGCCGAGTTCGGGAGAGAAGGATAGATGGGTAGTAAGGAAAAAGACACGAAGTCGGGCGGGTACGCCCGACGCGGGGGCCTTACTTTTCAACGTGTTATTGCTTTTTGGGTGGGGATATCGGGTAACCCCGGGCGTATCCCCGGGTAGACGCGTTGTTTGGTCTAAAGGACAGAACCGCGCTATTGCGATTTGGAGCGGAATATATCGGCACATGGTGGAACAGGCAAACGTACCGTGGTATCTTGTGGTGCATGCACGCGCCGCCCGTTATGGTCGAAGTTGTTTCGACACAAAATCTCTAGAAGTCAAGAGTCCGGGCTTTGAATTTATTTTATAAGCGCATCCGCATTACTGGGTATTTTTATATGAGTATTCTTAAATGGGTATTCTTATATTGAGTGAGGTGAAAATTTTTCACTTCTAGAAGTGCAACCGTTTCATGTCTAGAAGTGAAAATTCTTCACTTCTGGGAACGAAACCCCGTCGGCTTCAGGTCGAGCTCATAGATGTTGGACTTGCCCTGGCCGCGGCGCTCGACGGTGATCCAGCCCACCTTCTGCAGCTCCTTGAGGTAGGTGATCAGACTGCGACTGGTCACGCCCATGTTCTGGGCCACGAGCTCTTGGCTCGGATAGCAATAGTCGTTCTGCCAAGCGTAGCGCAGGAGCAGGGCGTACGCCAGCTTGGCACCCGGAGACACCGCGTTGGAGTCGAGCAGGAAATTCGGCACCATCGTGAAGCCGCGCGTCGATGCGGCATCGGCATTGCGCAGACGGATGTTGCGGTCAACGGTTTTGAGATGGCCGGCAATATGCTGCATACCTGCGCATTATAGCTCGGCGCCGGCGGCCGCCGCCGAGTTGTCCACCCCGTCCTGTGGGTAGTGGCTGGTCTGAGCTTCGTGCACATAGTCCGCCGAAGGCGGTGGCAGATCCTGTCGCTCATTCTTGGCGGGCGCCGAGAGCTGTAGCACGCGCGAGTGCAGCGCGCCGTTCTCGCGCAGCAATCCTTCGATGTGGTCGCGTTGTCGCGTGATCTCGCCGGCCGCCTGGTTGAGCAATTGCTTGCGCACCTCCACGTCGATCTTGAGCTGCATGTTCTCGTCGCGCAGCTTTTGCGCAGCATCGGCATTGATATCTGCGCTTGATGTCTCATGAGGTCTCTCGGTGTCTCGCGAGGTTTGTTGAGGTCTCGCGGTGTCTCGTGGGGTCTCATGAGACATCACGGGGTCTCGCAAGACCTCACCGGCTCGCATGTTCTGCTGCTGATCGAACAGCCATGCCTTGAAGTCGTCGCGATCGAGTCGGTAGAAACTGCCGGCACGATTGGTGACGAGCACGCTCTTGACGGAACTTGCGGCACGACGCTCGGCCCACACCTTGGCCCATCTCTGCAAGGTGCTCTTGCCGATTGAGAACGATTGCTCGGCGGCGATGATCAGCGCTTCCTGAATTGTGATCGCGGCATCCTGCCGGATCTCGACGGCATCTCGTGAGGTCTCGGCAGATCCGTTCGCATCTTGAGATGGCATGAGGCAATCTTAGCAACTGGCCGGAGGCAGGGGATGGCTTATCCCCACCACCACGAACCAGCGCGCGCGACGACGCGCGGCCGATCGTCGAGTCAGAAGTTTTGTCTTTCCGCAATTTGTCGTTCCAACGAAACGCATTCGCATCGATGATTGCAAATCGAAGTTCGTGAAGACGAGCGAACATAGAAGTGCACGCGCTGAGCTGCGTCGCCGAGTACGTTCAGCGATGGCGGTAGAATTGCCTGCATGGTCACGCATGCATTGCTATCCATATCCCCAGCCGCACATCACTATCCATTCCAGCCCCCCGAGCTCTGCAATCATCCATGAGTGCAGCATTCATCCTGGGCGACGGGGCGTCAGTCGGCCGCTGTAAGAAGTGAGGAACGGTAAGGCCGAGGCATGGGGTAGCGAAGCGCGCGTTAACGGCGACGTGTGAAGTGGCGCGAGATGGGGTGATATGGCGATAGAGAATTTGCCCTGCAGCTTGCCTTGCAAAAAGGCAAGTTTGCCTTGCCTGCAAGGCACGACTGTAAGGCAAGGAGCTGCTCCCCCTGACGCAAACACGTGTTGCGGGGACCGGCGCAGGGGAAGCGCCAGGCAGCGCCCTAGCTTGTGCAGTCTGAGGATATGCTGAGGATAAGAGAATTTTGATTTCGATTAAGTGTTTGATTTGATTGGCGACCCCGGCAGGACTTGAACCTGCGACCCCCTGATTAGGAATCAGGTGCTCTATCCGCTGAGCTACGGGGCCTTCCGGCAAGCTTTTCGCCGTATCTCAATAGCGCAGATTGCGGGCTTTGGCATGGCCCGTGGCGCTGTGCGCCGCGCGACCCCCGTGGGCAGTCGCGCTGCAACCGCTCCGCAGGTTGCGCTCTTAGGGTGCGCCATCAGCAACGTCAACAGGCGTTGCCCAAATGGGAACAGGTTCGCGACGGCAGCTCTGGACACGGCTGCCTACTGCCGATTGCCGATTGCCGGCTGCCTATTGCCTGCGTTCGAAACTCAACGCGACCCCAGCCGGCGCAGGCGCTCGGCGGCTTCCACCGCGCCGAGCTCGCGGGCCCGTTCGTACCATTTGCGCGCGGCCTGGACGTCGGGCTGCAGGCCGATGACGCGGAGCTTGGCCAGCTCGTCGGGATCGTAGGTGCCGGCCGCGGCCACGGCGCTTTGCGCCAGGCCAATTTCGCCGGCGAGCTCGAAGAATTTGCGCGCCGCGTAGACGTCGCCGCGCTCGAGCTTTTCCAACCCCTTGGCGTGCAGGCCGAGCGCCCGCTCGCGCTGCTCTTGAGTGAGCTTGGGCACGGGAACGGGAGCGCGCGGGGCGCTGCCGGCCGCGGCATCGCCGGCGCGCGGCGCGGCCGCGGTAACAACGAGCGTCGTCCTTGCCTCGGCCAGCACGGTGCCCTCGATGCTCACCAGGCTGATGGCGACCTCGGACGGCCCCTGCTGTCCGACGGGGAGAATGATGGTGAGGTTCGGCAGGGCAACCAGCGGAATGGCCCAGGCGCCCGGCGCGATCGAGTGGCCCTCCGACAGGGCCACCGCCGGCGGCAGGCCGCGGATGCGCACGAAGCTGTTCTTGGCGATCGCGTCCTGGGGCCCGACCTGGATCTGCAACCGTGTGCGCGACGCGGCCTCGGCCTGCGTCACCGCGGCGACGGTAATGCTGACGCGCGGGGCCTGCTGCGCCTGCGCGCGCTGCACCCAGCCCTCGGCCCCCGGCGCGGCCGCCAGGCCCGCGGCCACGGCAAGCGCAATCACGCAGGCACCGGCGCAGGCGTGCCGCACAGGCCGGCCGCACCCCCTCCGCGCGTTGCGCGCGGCGCGGCGTCCGCCGTATCTTGGCTGCGGCCCCATCGCCAGCGTTGCCTCCCTGACCTCGCCCAGCTGCGGGCCCTCATGACAGCACGGGCGAGCCACCGGACCAAGCCCGGTCATTGGCGCTTCTGTTGTTTGCTCCATTCAAGAAATTGCTGGAACAGGCGCTCCTGCTCGGCTGGATTGTAGGGCACGGCGCGAGCTGCCTGCGCGCGGGCAAGCGTTTGATCGATGGGGCGAGCCGCCGCGAGCTTGTTGAGCGCTTCCTGGGCGGGCGGGAACCGCGTCCAGCCGGGGATGGTCCCCGCCAGGTTTATCTGCTTCCACCCGGGCTGGTAGGGCGGCACGCGCAGCTTGTCGAACCGGTCGAACAAGTACTCGACGAAGCGCACGCAGCGCCGGAAGCGGTCCGTGTCCGCCTTCCAGTTGTAGACCGCGAGCAACGCCTGGACGGAGATGGTGGGGATGCTCTGGCCTTGCGGGATCAGGTTCGGGTAGTCCGCGGACGTGAGCTCGGCGGGCGTGTAGTAGTCCTGGAACTTGTCGCTGAACTCGAGCGGCAGGAAGTGGAACCCCGGCTCGGGCTTGAATCTCGCGAACAGCTCGTTGGGCTTGCCGACCACGTGCACGATGCCCGCGATCTCGCCCTTGCGCATATCCTCGAGCGCCAGTGCATTGTTCTTGAAGACTTTCTCGACCTTCACCCCCAGCCGATCGAAGACGATGTCGCCGGTGTAGTTGGCGGCGCTGCCGACGGTATTGAAGCCGACCTTCTTGCCGGCCAGGTCCTCGATGGTCTTGATCTCCGGCCGCACGTAGAGGTGAAACTCGCCCTGGAACATCGGGATCACGTAGTTCACGCGCTTGTCGATGCCGGGGATCTTCTCGACGTTCTTGAAGTGATCGAGCACGTCGGCGTAGGTGATGGCGAAGTCGACGCCCTTCAGATAGAGCAGGTCGGTGACATTGCCGACCGCGCCGTAGCTGATGATCGGCAGCACCCGAAGGTTGTCGCCGTCGTCGAGGGCCTTGCCGAGGTCGGCGGCGTACTTGGAGAAGGTACCCTCGAGCAGGCCGCCGGCAAGACCGATGGTCCAGTTGTTGAGCCGCACCGCCTTGGCGTTCTCGTCCTCGCTGACGGGCTTGTTGGGCAGCGGCAGCGCGCGCTTGGGAAGCGGTGCCGCCTGCGCCAGGACTATGTTATCCGCGGCCTGGGCTGTGCCAGGCAGGACGGACGCCGACAGCATGCCGGCCAGGCAACAAAACGCAGTGACATAACGGGCCACGGTCGAACCTCCCCAACTCCTCGACACCATCGGCACCTGGGATGTGGCGGCCCTGGAAGGGCCAACCCAAGTGCTGCGTTCCATGCCGCTGAAAAGCGGCGGAGGTGCCTTGCGCGTGCTCGAGCTCTTGCCGTCGCGGCCGATCCCGAGCACCCCTCTCACGCCACCCCGGACAATGCTCTCTCACACCACATCACGTTCATTTGATGGCCGTCCAGGGTCACTCCAGAACTCGTAACATTTGGAGATGTGAAGTGAAACAGGCACCCATATTTCAACAAGATTCCACGCCAATCCTCCCGGTCGAGGGAGCTGTCGTATGCGGAGTGTAGTCTGGCGCGCCGGGCGCGGCGTGCGCAATCGCATTTTGCTGGCCTGCGGCGGTCTGGGCCATCCCGCCCCGCGGCGGGCAGCCCTCGCCGTCGTCGTTGCCATGGCCGTTGTCGGCTGCGCGCCCCACTATCATGAGCCCGGCGATTTCGATGCGGCCGGCGCCGCGGTACCCCCGAAGCCCCGCGCGAAAGTAAAAATACCTGTGCCGAGCCGCGCTCTGCTGACACCGCAGGCGGAGCCGAAGTGCGAGGACATCAAGAGTGCCGCCGGTAGCGGGCCGCCGGCGAAGGCCGAGCTAAAGCGCTCAGCCAACATGCAGGCCGCCGATGAGGTCGCGAAAGCCGCGCAGTCAGCCGGCCAGAGCACGGCCGCAGCCGGCTCGCCTCCGCCCGGCATAGGGGATGCCGACGCCGGTCTGGCGCTGCGGATCAAGCTGGAATACGAGCGGGAGTGCTACCGGCAGGCCGAGCAGCGTGCCCGCAACCGGCTGCATCGCCTGCAGGAATCCGTCAGCGCCACGGTCAAGGCCGTGGAGACGCGAAAGCGCTAACGGGACTAGGCGTCCGCATGGGGGCGGCGCCCACCCCGGCCCGGTAAGGCTCCCGCCTCATGGACCTTTCGGCAATGCCGGCGCAATGATACCTAGCGTGGGCTGTTACGGCTCTCGGCCCCTCAGGCTCACGCTCGCGATGCAAAAAACCTCGGCCCCCGCACCTGTGGATGCCAGCGCGCTCCTGGCGCGATACCAGCAACGCGCGGCTGTCGTGGCGGTGATCGGTCTCGGCTACGTCGGGCTGCCCCTGGTCAAGGCGATCCTCGGCGCCGGCTTCAAGGTGGTCGGCCTCGACGTCGATCGCGAGAAGGTGGCGGCGCTCGAGCAGGGGCGGACCTACATTCGTCACGTGCCGGCCGAGCCCTTCTCGGCGGCCATCGCCAACGGCCGGTTTCGGGCGACCACCGACTTCACGGCATTGAAAGACGCCGATGCCATCCTGATCTGCGTTCCCACGCCCCTCACCAGCCACCGCGAGCCAGACCTCAGCTACGTCGAGGCCACGACGCGCGCGGTCGCCGCCCAGCTCAAGGCCGGCCACCTGGTTATTCTGGAGTCGACCACCTATCCGGGAACGACCTGCGGCGTGATGAAGCCCATCCTCGAGGCTCGGGGCATGCGAAGCGGGCGCGACTTTTTCCTGGCCTATAGTCCGGAGCGCGAGGACCCCGGCAACCCCGCGTTCGCCACCACCGCCATCCCCAAAGTGATCGGCGGCGACGGAGCGGAGGCGCTGGCGCTGGCGAATGCGCTCTATTCGGCCTTTGTGCCGCAGACGGTTCCGGTTTCGAGCCCCGACACGGCGGAGGCGGTGAAGCTGACGGAGAACGTCTTCCGCGCCGTCAACATCGCCCTCGTCAACGAGCTCAAGATTCTCTACGAGGCAATGGGCATCGACGTGTGGGAGGTCATCGACGCGGCCAAGACCAAGCCGTTCGGCTACATGCCGTTCTATCCAGGCCCCGGTCTCGGCGGCCACTGCATTCCCATCGACCCGTTCTATCTGACTTGGAAAGCGCGGGAGTACGAGCTGCCCACGCGCTTCATCGAGCTTGCCGGCGAGACGAACACGCAGATGCCCCGCCATGTGGTCGGCCGGCTGGCGGACGAGCTGAACCACCGCACCGGCCGCGGCCTGAAGGGCGCGCGGGTGCTGATCGTCGGGCTTGCCTACAAGAAGAACGTCGACGACACCCGCGAAAGCCCCTCCTTCAAGCTCATGGAGCTGCTCGAAGGCCGCGGCGCCGCCTGCGACGTCCACGACCCGCTGGTGCCGGTGGTGCCGCGCACGCGCGAGCATGCCTCGTTCGCGGGCAGAAAATCGGTGGCCCTGGATGCCGCCGCGGTCGCGTCCTATGATGTCGTGCTGATCGCGACCGATCATGACGCCATCGACTACAAGGCGCTGGTCGGCGCGGCAAAGCTCGTCATCGACACGCGCAACGCCTGCGCCCGCGCGGGCGCGGTCGGCGGCAACGTCGTCAAGGCTTGACTCGAGACGGGGCCAATCCCGATTCACGCGGATCGTTGCAAACCAGGTTGGAGCGGCCGGCTGTGAGTGATACCCCGGTCTTGGTCACGGGAGCGGCGGGCTTCATCGGCTTTCACGTGGCGCGCGCGCTCCTGGACGCCGGCTCGGCGGTGACCGGCGTCGACAGCATGAATGCCTACTACGATCCCAGGCTCAAGGAAGCGCGCCTTGCCGAGCTGACGGGCCGGCCCGGGTTTTCCTTCAAGGGGCTGGACCTTGCCGACCGCGCCCAGACCGCTTCCCTGTTTGCCGGCCAGCGCCCAAAGCGCGTCATCCACCTGGCCGCGCAAGCGGGGGTTCGGCATTCGCTCGCCGATCCGCACGCCTATGTCGACGCCAACATCGTCGGCTTCCTGAACGTCCTCGAGGGCTGCCGCCACAACGGCGTGGAGCACTTGACCTACGCCTCATCGAGCTCGGTCTACGGCGCCAACACGGCGACGCCGTTCTCCGTCCACCACGGTGCCGATCACCCGCTGAGCCTCTATGGCGCCAGCAAGAGGGCCAACGAGCTGATGGCCCATTGCTACAGCCATCTGTTCGCCCTGCCGACCACCGGCCTGCGCTTCTTCACCGTCTACGGCCCGTGGGGGCGGCCGGACATGGCGATGTTCATCTTCACCAAGGCGATCCTCGATGGCCGCCCGATCCCGGTCTTCAACGAGGGCCGCATGCGCCGCGACTTCACCTACATCGACGATGTGGTCGAGGGCGTGGTCCGCATCAGCGACCGCATGGCGTCGCCCGACCCGCAATGGGAGGGCGCGCGCCCCGATCCCGCCAGCAGCAGCGCCCCCTTCAAGCTCTACAACATCGGCAACAGCCAGCCCGTCGAGGTGATGCACGTCATCGCCACGCTCGAGAGGCTGCTGGGGCGCAAGGCGGTGTTGGAGATGCTGCCGATGCAGGCGGGCGACGTGCCGGCGACCTATGCCGACGTCGAAGACCTCACCCGCGATGCGGGCTTTCGCCCTTCGACCCCGATCGAGGACGGCATCGAGCGCTTCGTCGCCTGGTATCGCGACTATTACAAGGCCTGAGGATTGTTTCCGTCCGGCGCCGAACCGGCACATGGAATGCCGCTGGCCCGGCGCGCTACCAATCACATTCGGGGAACATGCCGTCGAGATGGTCCTTGGAGCAGTTGCCCTGGCTCCAAAGACATTCGTGGTTGACCTGCGGCGGCGTATTGTTGAGCGAGCGCACCGTCATGCTCTGGCCGATGGCGTGGGCTCGGCATTCGACCTCGCCAGCGGCTCCGCGGGTCTCGACGATCGCCAGCACGGTGCTGCCGCCGCACCACCGATTGGAAATCGTGTAGCGCTCGGGTGACACGCGCGAGATGTGAAGACAGCGGCCCGGGGACCCAGCGGGCTGCGCGGGGCCCGGTGCCGTGGCCGCCCCGGGTGCGGCCGCAGGCACCGCTGCGGGTGGGGGCGCGGGTGCGGCTTTGGGAGCCGCGACGGACGCCTCTTCGCCGCGGCACAACGGCAGGGACCGGACAAATCCCTCGTTGATGTCGATCATGATCTTGGTTGCCGGCGCGAGGGGGTCCGACGGCAGCTCATCACACCTCGCGCGCACGCGGGCGAGCGCTTTCAACAACTCCTGGCGCGCACCCTCGCCGGGCGCACAAGCCTGTGACGGGGGGCGCTTGTCGCCGACCACCGGCAAGCCGGTGCTCGTCGTCCAATTCTGAATGCGGACGCGGGCCTGGCTCAGCTTCGACCATCTCTCGAAGGCGGCTTGACATTCGCTCGCGGCGGCCGCCGCGCCCGGGTCGAAGACCAGCAGAGCCGCTAGGGCACCGAGTGCCCGCAGACTGCGCACATGGAACTCCGCAATTGCCTAGGAGCCCGATTCCGAAGTTCGCCTGCGCTCGACGTCAGGCTGGGGAGCGAACTTCGGAATCATAAGGGACACTAGAATCGAAGTCTTGCTCGTGTGATTCAGATCGAGAAATTCGCTCGAGGCCTTGCCGCCGGCACAGGCGAATTTCTCGATCATCACACTAGTGTGGTGTCTCGCAAATGCCATCACCCTTCGTGGCAAGCTCCATCATGGCATTTGCGAGACTGAACCACACTACAATCAGCTTCTTGCTAGTGTCCTTTAGTCTCCGAATTGCCTTGCCGACCGCGAGGCAAAGGTGAAGGCAATTCGGAGACAGGACACTAGGTTCGGGCCGCCTCTCGACGGGAAGTGTTGGGGCGAATATGGCGCCGGCGCGGCGGGGCCGTGAAGTCGGCCGAAGGATGAGGTTAATAGGCCTTGACCCAGCACTTGCCGTAGCCCGCGCCCGAGAGCTGCCCGCACAGGTCCGCGGCGTCCTGCCGGGAGCCGGCGGGAAGAACCACGAGACGGTGCCAGACGCCCTTCTTGCCGAGATCGACGGCCTGGGTCTCGCCCTGCCGGTTCGCCAGCAACGCGGGGTATTGCTGCTGCAGCTCGGCAAAGGCCTGCGTCGCCGTCGGCCCGTCCTGGTGCGTGAACAGGACCGGCACGAACCGCTCGAGGTGAGGAGCGGCGGCCGCCGGGGCGGGGGTCTCCGGCTCGACCCTGGAGGGGGCGGTGCGCTGCTTGGTACGCGCGGCTGGCTCGGCGGGCGCGGCTGCGGTCTCCACTGGCGGCTCACGGGCAATCGGCGGGGCGCCGGCCTGCCCAGGCCCGAGGGTGCCGATCGCCACGTTCGGCGACCCGGCCAGCAGGCCTCCCGGCAGGATCATGCCGGGCGAGGCCGGGGCAGGAGGAGGCGGGGCCTCTTCTTCGGCCCGTGCAATCAAGACCGGCGCCGGCGGCGGGCTCGCCACGACGCGAGGCCGTGAAGGCGGCTCGACAGCGACTGCGGCTTTCTCGTCGGCGTCCTGCATCGCCGTCTTTGTCTGCTTGGCGACCGCATCCTTGTGCCTGATTTCCAGCGGGAAGGAGAGATAGGCAAAGACCAGGCCGGCGAGGAAGACGCCGATCCAAAACAGGTTGCGCGACCCGGCACCGTGGTCGACCAACTCGGCTTGCCTGCGCGCCGTCGCCAGCACTTGTCCGCCGTGCGATGCATGGCTGCGCGCGGGGCGGAACTCCCTGGCTACCTGTTGAGCGGGGACCAGCGCATAGCTGCGACGGCCCGGCCAGGGGCCCGGCACCGGCGCCTCGGAATAGTATCCGTTGCCGCCGTTGACATAGGGAACCATCGCTCCCGCAGTTCCCGTCGGCCATACGGATTGCGCGCTCCGCGGCTGCATGTCGACGGCGTAGCCGTTCCCATTCGCCGAAGGCCAATTCTGTCCGGCGAGCTCTTGCACCGTCGGCGGGCTTGGATACCATGCGGCCGCACTCGGCGCGTTTGGCTCCCCTTCGGACGCAACCGGCAGGCTCGAAGGCCATGCGGCCGCATTCGGCACGCTCGGATACCAGGCGGCCGTTTGCGACAGGTTCGGATACCAGCCGGGTGCGTGCTGCTTGACGATGATCGCCAGCTGGTGAAGCGCGCCCTGCTGTGCCTGCAGCACGCTTTCCATGATGGCGTAGCGTTCCTGCGGGTCAGACGGCAGACGATCGGACTCTGCTCGCAGGAACTGCTGTGTGGATGCGATCTGGGCAGCGGCCATGATGACGCGCTCGCGCACGCCCGGAGACGACGTCGCCGCGTGTTGCGCAAGCCGAGTAAGCTCGTCGGCGATCTGGCCGGATACCATCAGGAATTGCGCGCGCATGTCGAAAACCGCGCGCTCGAGCTGGTCTTGCGCGAACACGATGGTCTGCCGTCTACCCACAATCGAGCCGGGACGTGCGGGTACGACCCGCCAGACCGGCCCATACATCAAGGGCCAAGTGGGACCGCTTTGCAAGGCTGTCACGGGTACGCTGTCGATGATCGACTGCGCCCGTTAACGGCCGCAAGGCGACGGTCCCAGTCTACTGTGGTCTGCCTGCAACGTCATCGAAAATTCCACAACCAGAATGGTTTACGGGCATCTCTTTTCGTTTCCGCGTGCCCCTGTTGCCCGGGAGAGACGGATCGGAGTCGGATGTATTCTGCTGCGGCGATTCACGAGGCCTATTCGACCCGCTGGATGCGCAGATCATCGTGCCAGACCGACCCTGAAACGAGCTGCTCGGAGGCCATGCGCGCGTCGAGGTCCAGCCGCAGCTGCTGGGCCCTGCAGTTGGCCGTGGGAACGGTGAACGAAAACTCGATGTCCCGCCATGCTGGCGCCGGTCCTGCCGCCATCGCGCTCTCCCCGATCGGCGCGCCGCCTCCGCCTGCGCATAGGACGCGCCAGATCAGGCCGCGACGGCCGACGAGCTCGCCCTTGTATTTGCCCTTGAAGCGATAGGTGCCGGGCGCCAGCATGATCAATTGCGCCATACCTGGGAATTCGACGCGACCCTGGCCGAATTCGATCAAGAGTGCGTGCTGGCCCTCCTGGTCGGGCCGATCCAGAATGTCGATGGTGACGCCGGCTCCGGCCCTCCACACCCAGTCGAACGGCAACCCCGAAGGGCTCACCTCGAAACTGCCGTTGTACAGCAGGCCGATGCTGCGCAGCTGCTCGGGCCCGATGAACTGCAGCCACACATAGTAGGCGAGCTCGAAATATTTGTGCGCGATCAGCACATCGAGATAGGGCTTCAGGTCGGCAGGCTTGGGAGGCGTTGGCGTATCCTTGGCCGCCAGCAGCAGGTCGAGCGGGATGCGCGCGTCGGCGACATTCTTGGGCAGGACCGAAAAGAATTGTGCCCGCCACGGCGGATTGCCCGCCAGCAGCTTTTTCAGCTCGCCGTTTGCATCCTTGCTCTGCGCCATCTGCACCAGGGTCGGCATCACGTAGGGCATCGTCTCGGACCTGGTCCTGAGAAGCACGTCGGCGTAGTAGATCGTGGTTGGGTAGTCTGCGTTCTCGTAGCTCTTGCGCATCAGCCAGTAGACGGCGACGCTCTCGCGGATCGAGCCGCGCGCGGCGGCGCGCATGTATTGCGAAGCCCGCGTGTCGTCGCCATTGGCATCCGCGAGCTGGCCCAGAATGCGCAGCGCGTGCGCGTTGAGGGGATCGGCGCCGAGCGCCAGCTCGGCCCAGTCGCGGACTTGGTCCCGCGTGCGCCCGCCGGCGCGCGCGCTCGTGCCGGGCGCGGCCGGCGGCTTGGCGAAACTGCTGGCTTGCTCGGCGCGCGCGCCCTTGTCGACGCCCTTTGCCAGCTCCGCCCAAATGCGCAGCCGCTCGCTTGCCTCCCGGGATGCCTCGGCCTTGCTTTGTGGCGCGCTCTCCGGATCGGGGGCAGCCGCCGGCTCGCTGCCCGCCTTGCGGTCGAGGTCGAGGCCAGCGAGCCCGCCGTCGGCAAGGCTCAGGAGCGCTGTCGGCGCGCTCGCGTCGAGCATGAGCGCCGTCTCGGGCGCGGCCGCCGCCAGATAGGCGACAAGGCTTCGCGTGGCGACCTGCCAGACCAGGACCGCGCCAAGGGCGACCAGAAGGATGGCTCGCAAAACCAGAGTGCGTCTCCGTCTGCTGTGCTCAAAGTCCAGGCGTTCTCACGCCCGCCCGTGTCCTCGCGGCACCTTAGCCGCCAGTGGGGCAAAAATGGACCGGCTAGTGCCGCGGCCCGCCGCGCAGGAACGATAGGGCGCGCCGCAAGAACCCCGCCCGCTCACGGCCGGCGGCATCGTACTGCCCTGCCGCGCTCCACGGCCTCAAATCGTCCTGCAGGTGCCGCCGCACCCGCCGCGCGTCGCCATTGAGGGAATTGGCGGCACGCTGACTGCGTTTGCGCTCGTCGTAGGCGGCACGACGCTCCGGCGTCTTGAGATCGTTCCACGCCTTGGTCACGCGGCCGACGAAGATGGCTCGCTCACCGTGCCGGTCCACATCCGGGTGCAGCCACCGTGTCAGCAGCGCCATGTTGCGCCTGAGCTCGCCGCTGTCGGCATCCGCGCTCGCGCCGAGCACGCGATAGCTGTCCGCCTCGGGGCACAGCAGGATCTGCTCGATGAAGAAGGTGGCGGCTTCGCGGACGGCATCCGCATGCCTGTCGGTGATCCCGGCCGCCTCGGCCTCCGCCTCCCCGTCGCCCGCCGCGATGCGAAGCAGCAGGGGCACGCCCGGTGGAAGCCTCTCCGCCTTGAGCAGGCGCACCCGCCAGGGCACGCGGACGAGATCGAGCGCAATCCTCAGTGCTGCGCCCTCGCCGGTCATCCCCGCGCCCCGGGGCCGGTGAGGCTTGGCTTGTCGCGGCCGGCCTCGGCGATGGACCGGTTGCGGGCACCATAGCCGTAACCATATCCGTAGCCGTAGCCATAGCCGTATCCGTAGCCATACCCCGCGCCCCGCGCGTCATGCTTGGTCAGCACCGTGCCGATGACGACGCCGCGTGCATACTGCAGGCGCTTGAGGGCGCCGCGAACGATGCCGGTGCGCGCCTGGCCCGCTCCGACGATGAAGATCGTCGCCGAAGCCGCACTCGACAGCAAGGGAGCGTCGGCAAGCCCCATGACCGGAGGGCCATCGATGATGATGAGATCGAACACCTCCAGGCCGACGGAGAGCAGCGAGAACAGCCGCGTGCTGGCCAGCAGGTCCGCCGCGTTGGGAGGCAGCGGCCCGGACGACATGAAAGCCAGGTTCGGCACCGGTGTCTTCTGGAAGGTCTCGGGCGGCGTGCAGCCTCCCGTCAGGTAATTGCTGAGGCCCTCCCGATTGTCGAGGCCGAGCTTGGCGTGCAGCGAGGGGTTGCGCAGATCGCCGTCGATCAGCAGCACCTTGAGGCCGATGGTGGCGAAATGCCTGGCGATCGCCAGCGACGTCAGCGACTTGCCTTCCGAGGCCCCCGCGCTGGTGACGAACACGGTCCTCGGCAAGCCGCTCTCCGTCGAGAACTGCAGGGCCGTACAGAGCGAGCGGTATGCCTCCGACATGTGCGAGCGCGGGTCGCTCATTTCGTGATCGATGCCCGCCGGCCCCGAGACGTGTGGAATGACGCCGAGCGTCGCCAGGCCGGTGATGCGCTCGACCTCTTCCACGAACCTGATCTTGTCGTCGAAGCGCTCGAGGACGTAGGCGGCGGCGAGACCGGCACCCAGCCCGAAGAACAGCGCGAGCAGGACATCGCGCGACATCTGCGGTGAGGACGGGAGCCTCGGCAATTCCGCCCGGTCGACCACGAATACGTTGTTGGCGCCGACGCCGCTGGCGACATCGACTTCCTTGTAGCGCTGCAGCAGCCCCTCGTAGAGGGAGCGGTTCGTGTCCACCTCCCGCTTCACGATATTGTATTGGATGCTGCGCTTCTGCAGGTCGAGAACCTCCGCCCGCAAGCTCTCGATCTGCTTCAGCATCTCGGTTTCCTGGGCGACCGAGTTCTCGTAGGCGGCCTTGTGCGACTGCTTGATCGTGCGAACTTCAATCGCCAGCTGCCGGTCGACCTCGGCGATCTTTTTCTTGAGCTCCACCATCGCCGGATAGCCGGGCTTGAAGGTCTCGAGCTTCTCCTCGTACTCGGTGACGAACTGGTTGCGCTTCTCGCGCAATCCCTCGATGACCTTGTTGGAGAGAAGCTGTGGCAGATTGATTGCGTCCGCCGACTCGACCTGTTTCCAGAGCTGCTCGTTCTTGATGCGCTCCGACACGAGGTTGCCCAGCGCCGCATTGGCACTCGCAAGGTTGCTTTCGGCAATCGACGTTTTTTCGCCGGAAACGATGATCTGCTCCTGCTCGGCAAATCTCATCAGCGCCTTGCCGGACTCCTCGAGGTTGAGCTTCAGCTGCTTGAGCTGGTCCTCGAGAAAAGTCTTGGCGTAGGCGTTGGCCTCGAACCGCTTGTCGAGATTGGCGGCGATGAAGGCATTGGCAAACGCCGCCGCAACCCTCTGGGCGCGCGCCGGAACGGGATCGGAATAGGTGATATCGACCAGGCGAGAGCCGCTGACGGGCTTTATCTTGCGGTTGCCCATCACGCGGCCAACGGCGCCGCGCTCCCGGTCGGTCTTCTGGACGGGGCGGTCGGAAAAGGCCGCGAGGCTCATTACGCTTCTGGCCGCCCCCAGCAGGGAAAAGTGGGAGTGAGCGAGGAACTCCTTGTCCTCTCCGAGCTTGAGCGCGGAGACGACGCGCTCGGCGATGGCCCGGCCCTGCAGAAGCTCGTATTGCGTGCGCAGGAACTCGTAATCCTGCCCCTCGACGGGGGTGACGTTTCCGCCCTCGACGACCTTGGCCACGTTGCGGTCGATCTGCAGGCGAACGGTGGCGGTATAGAGCGGGGTCTCCATCAGCGCCTGCAAGGCGCCGAGCGCCACGAACACCCCCACCACGCTGACGATCACCCACTTGCGCTTGTTGAGGATGCGCCAGTACTCGAGCAGGTTCAGGCGGAGATCGGGCGCGGCATCGGGGGGGCCGCCCATATACGGCCCGACCTGGCCGTAGGGGTCGCGCACGGCGGGCACGGCCCGGGCAGCCGGGACGAGCTTGCCCGCGGTCGAGCCGTTCTCTCTCGAGGCGCTGTCTCGCGTGTCGTTCACGGGCATCGGCTCAAGTCAGGCAACCTCGTTAGAGCAGCGGGATGAACGCGGCGCCCACCGGCAAGGCCCGCAACAGGTCCTGCCACGCGGCCTTCATGGCCGAAGCGTGGGCCACGATGAGATCGCCTTGCACGATGGTGGGATCTTCGGCCTTCCCTTCTCGAATCTGCGCGATGTCGAACTTGGCGGCGAAGCGCTTGCCGTCGACCCGCCTGAAGATGACGATGTTGCTCGAATCGGACGTTGGATCGAGGCCCTCTGCCATGGCAAGGGATTGCATCAGCGTGGTCTTGCCCCTGAGCGGGTAGACGCCGGGCTTCTTGACCGCACCTTCAACCGTCACGCGCTGGCTGTTGAACTCCTTGACGTAAACCGTGACCTGCGGCGACTGCATGTACTTGGCGCCCAGCCTTTTCGCCAAGTCACGCTCGACTTCCTGTGCCGTCTTGCCTACGGCATGAACTTCGCCGACCAGCGGCAAGTTGATGGTGCCCGAGTCGGCGACCTGCACGCTGCGGGCGAGCTCGGGTGCCTTGAAGACCGAGATGTCGAGAACGTCCTGGGGGCCGATCTTGTAGGCGGCGCTGCCGGGGGTCGCGGCCGAGGCGAACGCGTCGGCTGCCTTGGGCAGGCGCACGGCCTTCTCTTTCGAGGCCGTCACCGGCTCGGCCACCAGGCCGCTCCTCGTCGCCTTCTCGTCCTGGCCAGCGGCCGGCAGCTCGCTATTGAAAGAGGCGCCGCAACCGGTCAGAAAAAGACCGCCCGCCGCGAGGAGAACGGCGGCCAGAACCGGCGCGCGCCTTGCCGCCCTCGCCGCGCCGATCGCGGCCGGTCGAGCGTGAACCTGCTTCCCCATTCATCACCTCAGAGGACGAAACTCCCTCGGGCATCGCCACACTGGACGGTAGGTCGTTGCCAAGTATAGCCAACGGCCTGGTCACGACCAAGTGCTGCGCCTCCTCGGCGCCGACACGTTTTGCGGCGAGATCGCGCCCCCTGGTTAAGATCGGCGTGCGCGCCTTCGTGTCATGCGCATCGGTCGCCAGGATGTGGACGCACCCATCGTCCAACATTCTGTTTGCCCACTTTAGCGCGCTTCGGCCGAAGTTGCCAGCCAGGGAGCCGGCCGTGATTTGCATCCATACCCCGGCCCGCGCCATGCGCTGGATGGCGGCGTACTGCACCTCGATCCAGGACAGCCGCTCCGGGTGGGTCAGCACGGGCACGTAGCCGGCGACGAGAAGGTTGAAGAAGAAGTCCTCGATCCTGACCGGGGCCACGTGATGCGGCGGCTCGACCAGGAGATAGCGCGTGTCGTTGAGCGACAGCAGGCGGCCGGATTGGAGGCCGGCAACCAGGTCCGGCACCATGTGGACGTCGGCGCCGGTGACCAGACGCAGCGGAATACCCTCTCGCTCGAGGGCCTGCTGCAATGCCTGTGTTGCCTGCCGAATCTGGGGTCCGGCATTGTCGTAGAGCCCGGGCAGGATGTGCGGCGTGCAGGCGACAACGGATACGCCGTCGGCCACCGACATGCGCGCCATTTCCAGCGACACGCCAAGGTCGCGGGCACCGTCGTCGATGCCCGGCAGCATATGGCAATGGAGATCTATCACGCGCCCTCGGCTCCAATGCTTGTTCGCCCATGATGTGGGAACAACATGGTTACATCAAGGTGACGGGCGGGGGCCCATCAACATCGCGCTGCGCGCTGGCCTGAAGCGGCGAGTGCCCAACCCCCCAGGGCCTGGCCCACGCGCCCCGTTCCTTGGCGATCCCACCAACTGGTCTCTTGCACCTTTGCCGGCCACTAGTCTAAGCATAAATCATACGAAATTGCATATAAAGCCTAATGGCCCTCCTCGATCCCCGCACCGGCGCGCGGGCGCCGCCCTACAGGGGCGCACACGACGTCGGCAAGCTCGTCGAGCGCCCCGGCGCGCTTCTTGGTGCGGCCCCGCTGCTGTTGGCCGTTTTCCTTGCCGCCGGTGCGGCGGCTTCGCTCGTCTGGCAGACGGCGGTTCATTCGCTCGGCTTCGATGGCGACTTCTCGGATGGACCGTTTCAACTCTACAACGCGTTGCGCCGCATCGCCGGGGGCCAGGTCTACGGCCGGGATTTCCAGGCGTTCACCGGGATTGGCACCAACTGGGCGCACCTGCCGATCTATCTCCTCGCCGGCGCCGACTTCCGCGCCTCCGAGATATCCCGCTTTCTGACCTCCGGCCTCTGCCATGGTGCAGCCGCCATCGCCCTCGCAGGCGCGTTCGGGCGGGCATTCCAGACACGCAGAGATGCGCTCCTGTTCGGGCTGCTGTTCTTTGCGGCCGGCGCGGCGGTGTACTGGCGCATCTTCCAGCCTGGTGTCTCGCTCCTCGGCGTGCGCACCTTTTTCCCGCTCCTGCTTGCGGCCGCGCTCGCGGCCCCTCGCCCGGCGCTTTGGATGGCCTTGGCCTTGGCCGCCTCGCTGCTGTCCAGCGTCGACCATGTGGTTGCCGCGCTTGTCGCGCTCGCCGGCGCGGTCGGCGTGACCTTCATGCTGAAGGCCACCCAAGACCGGAGGTTGCCTTTTCTGCTCGGCACGGCAGCCGGGCTCGGCCTTTTCACGGCCGTCCTGCTTGTCGCGACAGGGGCCCATGTCGCCGCGCCGCTGCGCTACGCCTTGTTCGACATTCCAGCAGATCAATTCTGGTACTTCGGGGCGCCCCCTGTCGAGTTCCTGCCGCTGAATGCGGCGGCGCTCCTTCAGCATCGGACCTTTGCCGAGTTTGGCATGGTCTACGTGCTCGGGGCCGCCGCTGCCTCTTATCTGTGGGTGCACCGGCCATGGCTCGCGCCGAGCGTCGCCTTCCTGTTCGTCTATGCCACGCTCGGGATGGTCTCCCAGCTGAGCTACCTCAGCCCCATCAATCTGCACGGGTCCGAGCGGGCCCTGTTTGCGCTCATCCTGGCCGCCCTGCTGACGTGGCAAGCCCCTCGCCTGGTCCCTGTCGCTCTCGTTGCGGTAGGTCTGTCAATCGCCGCAGCGGCCTTCCAGAGATTGCACTTGGAGCCGATGCCCCAGGGTCGCGATTTCCTGTCCCCAGAATGGCGGCGCCATCTCGCCGCCGTCGACCGCAATGCGGGGTCCGGTCCCCTATGGTCCGTCTACGCCGGCCTGCCCGAGGCCCAGCGCGGCGTCTTCCATGCCGACTCCGACTATCTCATCCATGCGCTGGGCCCAGAGCGCCGGGCACGCTACGTGACCCGGTTCCTGGAGACGAAGCCCGCGCTCGTGCGTCTCGACCCGCCGCGCTGGCCCTTCGCGGCCTGGTTCCTCTTGCAGAATTGGCCCTTCTATCGCGAGGTCTTCCGCGCCTACGAGCCCATCTACGGCGACGACCTCGGCTCGCTGTGGCGGCCCGCCGGCCTGCCGAGGACGGAGGCTCAAACGGTTGCCGGCAGCATCGATGATCGAGGCTGTGCCCGGCTGGCGCCAGCGCCCGCCGATACGGTCTATTCCGT
>DATEVP010000472.1:0-3071 GCA_035258465.1 Hyphomicrobiaceae bacterium | reverse complement strand
ATCGACATCTCGAATTATCCGCTGCCGGCGCAGAAGAAAGAGGCGAAGGCCAAGCGCCGCATCGGCCTCGGCGTCACCGGGCTTGCCGATGCCCTGATCCTTGCCGGCGTGCGCTATGGCACGGCCGAGGCGGTTGCGCTGGCGGAACGCTGGATGGCGGCGATCGAGCGTGCGGCGTATCTGGCGAGCGCCGATCTCGCCGGCGAGAAGGGATCGTTTCCACTCTATGACCAGGAGCGCTTTTTGGCATCCGCACACGTGCTGCGCTTGCCTGAGGACGTCCGTTCGGCGATCGCCAAGCACGGCATGCGCAACGGGCTCGTCACCTCGGTGGCGCCGACCGGCACCATTTCGCTGCTTGCCGGCAACGTCTCCTCCGGCATCGAGCCGGTGTTCGATTTCCGCTACGAGCGCCGGGTGCTCGCGCGCGATGGCTCCACGCATACGGAGACCGTGGAGGACTATGCGCACGCGCTCTATCGCGAGACGTTCGGGGCCAGGGCGCCGCTCAACGATGCCTTCGTGACGGCCGAGCAGCTTGCCCCCCGCGCGCATCTCGAGATGCAGGCGGCACTGCAGCGCCACGTCGACAGCTCCATCTCCAAGACCATCAATTGCCCGGCGGATATCGGCTTCGAGGCCTTCAAGGATATCTATCTCGAGGCCTATGCCCTGGGCCTCAAGGGCTGCACCACCTACCGGCCGAACGCCGTGACGGGAGCGGTGTTGAGCCGTGCCTCGGCCAAGCCGATGGAACCGCCGCCCGCCCGGGCAAGGCTCGCGGAGGTCCCGACCGAAGCGCCTGCCGACGAGACGCCTCTCCTTCCGGGGCTCGTGCTTCCCGAGCGCCAGGGCGAGATCGTCTACATGGCCAAGCCGCTCGAGCGCGAAGGCGTGCTGGCCGGCTACACCTACAAGCTGAGGTGGCCCGGCAGCGACCACGCCATGTACATCACCATCAACGACATCGAGCGCGACGGTCATGCCGGAGGCGTGCCTTCGGCACGACGTAGGCCGTTCGAGATCTTCATCAACTCCAAGAACCTCGAGCACTACGCCTGGACGGTGGCGCTGACCCGCATGATCAGCGCCATCTTCCGCCGCGGCGGCGACGTCTCCTTCGTCGTGGAGGAGCTGAAGGCCGTGTTCGATCCCCAGGGCGGCCAGTGGATCGGAGGTCGGTACGTGCCGAGCCTGCTGGCGGCCATCGGCGGCGTCATCGAGACGCACATGCTGCGCACCGGCTTCCTGGTGCCCGAGCCGCGTGCCGGCGAGGATACGGCCTTGGAAAAGAAGGCCTTGGCGGCCACGGAGCCGCGCGCCGGGCCGCCATCACCGGCCGAGTCGGGCCTCGGTCGCATCTGCCCGCGCTGCAGCTCGCGCACGTTACGCCGCCAGGAAGGGTGCCTGGTGTGCGGGTCGTGCGGCTATTCGAAATGCAACTGACCAAGCTTGTGCGGAACCGTTCAACGCACCGTGGGGCGTGAACCGTTCACGGCCTGCAATGCCTTGAAATGACTAAGCTGCAGCCACATTTCGGCTGAAAATCGTGCCTATTTAGAATGGGACACGCTGATTGTACGCCAAGGTATTTGCGGCATGGCAGCCCAGATTCTCACGCTTGCGCATACTGCCGAGCGCCGTGCGCTTCCGCCAGCGGCAGCGGTGGGAATTGCGATCGATGACGCGGCTCGATGCCAGCTTTGGCGTGGCGTCTCCGGCCGGCGTTATGTGCACACCGTCTACAGCCTGATCGAATGTCCCCCGGTGCCCAAGGCCACCTACCTGCTTGTGCGCCGCAAGGATAACGGCAGCCGCCAGGTGCTGCACATCGCCAGCGGCGAAAACAGTGCCCCGACGCTCAACCTCGCCCGCATACGCCAGCTCGGCGCTAGCCTGGGCGCAAACGAGGTTCACGTGCATTTTCTCGCCGAGACGGAAAGCCAGCGCCGGCTCGTCACTTGCGACCTGCGCGCCGGGCTCTTCGGCTCGCTCAGCGCCGAGCCAGCTCGCGCGCGCTGCTGACACCTTTCGCGGGTTCCTTCAGTCCCCGGTGGCTGGCGCTGGACAAGGCCGTCGGGCCGCGCTCGGATTAACCACGACGGTCTCGGGTAACCCGGAAAACCAGCCCACGGCGCTCGAGCGGCAGGAAAATGGCGCGAGGTGCGCCTTCAGCGGCTGCGCCGGTCGCCAGCGGCGACAGTAACAAGTCGGCCACATTCCCCCCTCACAAACAAGAAAATCGACAAAATTGCTCTCTGCATGATGACGGATATCCGCTAACTTCGCTCCTGCAGCAAAGTGAGTGCGGCGCGCGGTGGCGCCGCTGGTGCGGGAGAGTAGCGTACCATGCGTCGTTACACATTGTTGCTCGTCGACTTGCTGGTGATTGCGGCGGCGACGGTCTTTGCCTTGATTCTTCGGGACAATCTCGAAGTGTCGGTCGACCGGATCGTGCAGATCGGCCCCTACCTCCTGCTCACCATCGTGGTGTCGGCACCGGTTCTGTTTGCGACCGGCCTCAACCGCGCCATGTGGCGATATTCCTCGCTTGGCGACTATCTCCTCATCGGCACGGCCGTGCCGGCGATCGTGCTGATAGCGCTGGCGCTGGGCTTCGTCCTCAACCGGCTCGAGGGTGTGGCGCGCGCCCTGCCGATCATGCAGGGACTGCTGATGGTTTGCGCGCTCAGCGCCGTGCGTGTGGCGGCGCGCCTGCGGCATGCCGCTCGCGGCCGCCCGCATAGCGTCGCGCCCTCGCTTTCCAACCCGCCGGAAACGCTTCTCGTTGTCGGTCTCAATGCGATCGCCGAGCTGTTCTTGCGCTCCGTGGAGGAATTCGCCCCCGATCACGTCAAGGTGGCGGGCCTGCTGGGTCCGGCTGAGCGTCACCGCGGCCGGCTGCTGCGGCGCTATCCGGTTGTCGGCGTGCCGGAGGAGCTGGACCGGGTGCTGAGCGAGCTCGAGGTCCACGGCGTCTCCGTCGACCGCATCGTCATCACGACGACCTTCGGGCAGCTTTCCTCGACGGCGCAAGACGCACTCCTGCATGTCGAGAAAACGTCGAGCAT
>DATEVP010000471.1:0-6673 GCA_035258465.1 Hyphomicrobiaceae bacterium | reverse complement strand
CTCGAGGGCAAGGTCAACGTGAAGGCGCCCTCCGTCGCGGCACTGGGAACCTGGCTCGGCAAACCAGGACCCGCCGCGCACGACATCGGGGAGCTAAGCTTCTCGACCGCAATATCCGCCGCCGACGGGCGCGTTTCGCTGCCCGAGCTGTCGGCAACGATTGGCGAAACCAGCCTGACGGGGGCGGTCACCGTCGATGCCACCGGCGCGCGACCCTACGTCAGCGGCGCCTTGACCCTCACCGAGCTCGATTTCGGCCGGCTTCTGACGCGGGGTGGCGGGCGGGCCGACCCGCCGCCGAGCGATCCGCCACTGGCGCCAGAGGCGGCTGGCCCGCGCAAAGGCACAAATGCGGACGCCCTGAAACGCGAGGACGGGATCCCTCGTGGGGCATCTGCGGTACCACGAGGGCCCAAGCGCGCCGGCGGCCGCCGCGACTGGGCCGACGACGTCATCGACCTCACCCCGCTCGGCCTTGCCGATGCCGACCTGAAGGTGTCGGCCGAGCGCGTCGTCTACAAGGACCTCTCCTCCGGCCAGGCGCGCCTGACGCTGGCTCTGAGGAACAGAATCGCCAAGCTCACGCTCGAGGACATGCTGCTCTACAGCGGCCGCGGGCGGGGCACCCTGACGCTCGACGGCAGCGGCGAGGTTCCCGTCACCAGCGCCGACCTGAAGCTCGAGGGCGTCTCCGCCTCGCCGCTTCTGAGAGACGCGCTCGGCCTCGACTGGCTCGATGGGCGCAGCACGATCATCGTCGCGGTCGCGGGGCAGGGCTCCTCCGAGCGCCAGATCGTCGAGACGTTGAACGGCAAGGTCGAGGCGAGGACGGCCAACGGCTCGGTCGCCGGCGTCGATGTCGACAAGCTCCTGCAGAACCTCGAGCACGGCAAGCTCACGGGCTTGGATATAGGACCCGGCGAGAAGACCCAGTTCAGCGACTTCATCGCCACCTTCACCGTGGCCCGCGGCGTCGCCACCAACCAGGACCTGCGGCTGATCAGCCCGCGCGTGCGCGTCACCGGCGAGGGCACCATCGACCTGGGCAAGCGGCAGGTCGACTATACCGTGCACCCCAAGCTGGTGGGCGGCATCGCCGCCCCGGGCGCCGTGCTCAAGGTCAAGGACCTCGAGATCCCCGTCCGCGTCGAGGGCCCGTGGGAGAAGCCGAGCTACAGCGTGAAGGGCCAGGAGCGCATCGCCGAAACTCTGAAACAGATCGGCAAGAATTTGAAATCGGAGGAGGTCCAGGAGGCGATCAAGGGCCTGATCGAGGGCGGCGAAGGGCAGAAGGTCAAGCCGCGCGAGCTTCTCGAAAAGCTTCTCAAGAAACAGTAGCCTCGAGCAGCGGGCTCATCGAGCGTGCGGCCAGCCCGCGCAGCTCGCATCACCGTCAAGGGAAAATTTCGCGAGAGGCCGGGTTTGTACTTGCACCTGGGTACAAATGGCCTCATATGACGCGTCTCCGTTTGCTCCGTGGCTCGTATGATTCGCGGAGCAGCGGGTTGGCTGTCTACTGGTTGGGGAGGGGTCTCATGGCCTACACCGATTCCCTCTTCCAATTGGGGATGGACTTGACCCGTTCAAGCACCGCCCAAAAGGAAGATCATGATCGAACCGCGCACGTGGCGCACGACGACAGGAAAGACTACTTCATAGAACGCGATGGGGTTCGCTATGCGGGCACCCATCTCATCATCGACCTGTTCGGTGCCAAGCGGCTCGACGATCTGAGGCACATCAAGGAAACGCTGAAGCGTTGCGTGGAGGTGGCGGGCGCCACGCTCCTGCACATCCACCTGCACCATTTCACGCCGAACGGCGGGGTGTCGGGGGTGGCGGTGCTGGCGGAAAGCCATATCAGCATCCACAGCTGGCCGGAGGCGGAGTATGCCGCCCTCGACGTGTTCATGTGCGGCAGCTGCAGCCCGCACGCGACCATCGATGTTTTGAAGTCGGCCTTCAAGCCGACCAAGACCGTGGTCAAGGAGCACCTGCGCGCCGGCACCATGGAGGAGCGCAGCTGGACCATGGCCGCACCCAAGCGCAGCCCTGCCCGCGAGGCCAGGGCGAAGCGGGCGGCGTGAATGAATGAGGCAGTAGGCAGTAGGCGATAGGCATTTCACTACTGCCCACTGCCGACTGCCTATTGCCTCTCCGATGCCGGCGTTGGAAGGCTTAGGTCGTGGCTCGCTGGATCGAAGAGACGTTCCATCCGCACTGGCGCGTGCGGCTTGCCGCGGCCCGCGTCCTGCACGAGGTCAAGACGCCGCATCAGCATCTGGTGATCTTCGAAAACGAGACCTGGGGCACCGTGCTGATGCTCGATGGCGTGTGTCAGCTCACCACGTCCGATGAGTTCATCTACCACGAGATGATGGCGCACGTGCCGCTGATGGCGCTCGAGCGGCCGCGCCGCGTTTTGGTGGTGGGCGGGGGCGACGGCGGGGTGCTGCGCGAGGTCTTGAAGCACGCTAGCGTCGAGAAGGCGACGCTGTGCGAGATCGACCACGCCGTCATCGACCTGTCGCTCAAATACTACCCCGAGATCGCGGGCGGCTGCTTCGACGACAGCCGAGCCGACATCGTCATCGCCGACGGACTTCAGTATGTCGCGCAAACCACCGAGGCGTTCGACGCCATCATCGTCGACAGCTCCGAGCCGATCGGCCCCAGCGCCGTCCTGCACACGCGCGAGTTCTTCACCGATTGCAAGCGCGCCTTGAAGCGGGGCGGCATCCTCGTCACCCAGAACGGGCTGCCGTTCCTTTTTCCCGAACACCTGAAGGGCACGAGCGAAATCTTCGCCTCGCTGTTCAAGGCGACGTCGCCCTACCTGTGCACCCAGCCCTGCTATTTCGGGGGACCGTTCGCGCTCAACTGGGCAAGCGACGACAAGGGCTTGCTCGATGTTCCGGCCGCAACGCTGCGGCGGCGCATGGTCAAGCGGAGGATCGCGGCGCGCTATTACACGCCTGATGTACATCGCGCGGCATTCGCGCTGCCGGGATACGTCGCCGATGCGGTCGCATCGCGGACTGCCGACTGCACCAGGCGCGCCGCCAAGCAGCGCAGCCCACGTAGGCAAAACCGCCGGCGAAGTGAGCCCCAAGAGTAGGCGGTGCCCTCAGCGCGCGCGCACGAGCGCTGGATCGAGCCTGGCGATGGCTTTCTTGAGATGGGCCTCGGCAAGGGCGGCGTCGGGGACAATCCCGCAAGCACGCTCGTCGATGTAGCAGCGCCAGGCGAATTCGGCCTGCGGCGCGCGGGCCTCGACGACCACCGAGCCAACCGACATCAGCGGGTCCGACTCGGAGAAATAATTGACTACGCCCGTATGTGGGCAACGCTTCCGCAACAGCACCTCAGCCCTCCTTCTCAGCCGATCGTTCCCTCCCCCGATGCTTTAGTCTTGTAAGTCACCTTGCCGGTGTACAGTGGCTTCAATGAGGCAAATTTCTTTCGAAAGTGTAACAGGATCGCACGGTATTTTCCACAAGCGGGAGCCTGGATTTTGCTGGAGCCTGTGTGCGGACCAGATCGCCAGCATTTACATACCGCTACCGCGCGACCCTATGATAAGGGGAACGCGGGCAGCACCAGTCGGCCGAATTCAAATGGTTTCGGACATCGAGGAACACACGCGCGCCAGGCAGGCGAGCGAGACGCAAACGCTCGTCGCCGTCTCGGCGGCGCATCTCGTCAGCCATTTCTACATCCTGGTGCTGCCGGTGCTGATGCCGCTGCTCAAGGAGCGGCTGAACGTTGGCTATTTCGAGCTGGGCCTGGCGCTCACCGTTTTCAGCGTGGTTTCCGGCCTGACCCAGGCGCCGATGGGCTTTCTGGTGGACCGGGTCGGCGCCCGCCTCGTGCTCATCGCCGGGCTTTGCCTCGGCGGGCTCGCCTACATGGCCCTGGGCTTTACGGGCTCGTACGCCGCGCTGCTCACCGTCGCCTTCCTCGCCGGGCTCGCCAATTGCGTCTATCACCCGGCCAACTACGCCCTCCTGGCCGATGCCATCACGGAGAGCCGGATGGGCCGGGCCTTCTCCATTCATACGTTCGCGGGCTTTCTCGGCGGCGCCATTGCGCCCTTCATCCTGCTCGGCATCGCCAAGCTGCATGGCCTCGACGCGGCGCTGTTCTTCGCGGGTCTCGTCGGCCTGGCAATCGCCGTTGTGCTGGTGGCGATGCCGGCGCCGGCCTCCCGGCGCACAAGAGGCGCAGCCCCACGCTCGGCCAAGGGCGCCATCACCCATGTGCTGACGCCCGCCATCCTCTCGCTCACCGGTTTCTTCACGCTGATCGCGCTCTCCAACAGCGCCATGATCAGCTTCTCCGTCGTCGCCCTGATCGCCAGCCAGGACGTCACGCTCGTGGCGGCGAACGCGGCGCTGACGGCATTTCTGGCGGGCTCTGCGTTCGGCGTTCTCGCCGGTGGCTCGCTGGCCGACAAGACGCGGCGCCATGGCGACGTGGCCGCCGTCGGCTTCGGCCTGACGGCCCTGATCACCCTCCTCGTCACCACGCTGACGCTGCCGGCGGCCGTCCTGGTCGTGGCGTTCGGGCTCGGTGGGTTCCTGTCCGGTGCCATCATGCCGTCGCGCGACATGCTGGTGCGCAAAGCGGCACCACCTGGCGCCGCGGGCAGTGCCTTCGGCATCGTATCGACCGGCTTCAACATCGGAGGCATCATCGGGCCGATGCTGTTCGGCTGGCTGATGGATCACGGCTCGCCGCGCGGGGTGTTCGCGGCCGCGTGCGCGTTCATGGCGGCGACCGCCCTGTTCGGGTTTATCGAGGAGAGACGCGTCCAGCGCGGCAAGGCGGCGATTGCCGGCTCATGACGCCGCTTGTGCCGCCGCGAGCTCCCGCTCCAGGGCCTTGAAGTCCTGCGCGTACTGGCAGTAGTGGCCGATGATCATCTCGATCAAGGCGAGCTTGCCCTCATCCAGCCGGCTCAGCTGGCGGGCCGGGCTGCCGGCATAGAGCCACCCGCTTTCCAGTTTCTGCCCCGGAGTGGTGCGCGCGGCGGCGGCGAGCAGCACGCGGTCGCCGATGACGGTGCCCTCATCCACCAGGCTGCCGATGCCGATCAGCGTCTCGTCGCCGATGATGCTGTCGCGGATCGTCACGTTGTGGCCGACGGTCGAATCGCGACCGATGCTGACGCCGCCGAAGCTGCAGCGGATCACCGTGTTGTCCTGGATGTTGGTGCGCGGCCCGATCGAAATCGTGGCCCTGCCGGCATCGAAGTTGTTGCTGAACCAGATGCTGGATGATGGCGCGGCCACGATCCGGCCCGTCACGGTGGCCGTGCTGGCGATGAAGACGGTGTCGTGGATTTGGGAATCGGCTGCGACGGCGACGCGCGGCCGTGCCGGCTCCCGCCGGCTCTTGTTCTTGTCGCTGATCGCCTTCCTTCGCTCGGCAATGTCGCTCGCCTCGAGCGGCCGAACGGGCTTCGCCGGGCTGCCGGCATAGAGAAAGCCGCCGGCCACGCGCTTGCCGGGGAATACCGTCGAGCCCGCCTGGAACGCTACGCTGTCCTCGACGATGGCGCCGTCCAGGATGACGGTGCCGTCATCGATCGCGACATCGCTGCCGACGGTACAGGCGTGCACGCAGGCGTTCTCGCCGACGGCCACGCGGTCGCCGACGATGCAGGGGAAGACCGCATGCGCGATATGCAGCGTGGAGCGGGCGCCGAGGTGGAAATCGTCACCCACCTTCACGAAGTGGCCGTCGGCGCGCACCACGCTCAAGGGCCCGAGCCACGCGTTGCGGCCGAGCGTGACGCGGCCGAGCACGGCGGCGCCCGTGCCGGCGTGCGTCAGCGGCGCGGCGATGTCCGGCGACTGCCTGGCGTACGGCAGGATATGGGGCGTTCTCGATGGCATGGAACGCAAGGTAAGCATCCCCGCTGTTTTGGCAATGCGTGGCGAGCCCCGGCCTCGGTTTTGGCGGTCAGCGGGGGCCGCGCTCGGCGACGAGCTGCCTGAGCCGGTCGATGATGGCCTGCGGCGGCGTGTCCTGCAGCATCACCTCCTGCACGCCAATCTTCTTGAGTGCGGCGACGTCCTCGTCGGGCATCACGCCGCCAGCCACGACGATGATGTCCTCGGCGCCTTCCCGGCGGAGCTTGTCGAGGATCTTGGGAAACACCGTCATCTGCACGCCCGACAGCAGGCTGACGCCCAGGATGTCGACGTCCTCCTGGATGGCGGCGGTGACGACCTCGTCGGGTGTGCGATGGAGGCCGGTGTAGACCACGTCCATGCCGGCATCGCGCAGGGCGCGCGCGACCACCTTCACCCCGCGATCGTGCCCATCCAGGCCCACCTTGGCCAACAGAACGCGGATCGGGCCGCTCATGACCTTCCTGCCGAAGCCGACGGTTGTCCTCGAGGCAAATGCTGCCAAGAGCGCGGAGGTGTCAAGCAGGCGAGACGGCCGGCCGTTGACACGGCTGGGGCGATTTCTGACAGTCGCGAGCCGGGCCGGGGCCCGCGACCTGCCAGGGGTGGTTTAGGCCTTGGACGTTCTCTTCGGCATCCTGATCGGTCTTGCCGTCGCGTGGTGGAACCCATTGCCGAAAGGCTCGCTGGCGCGGCTTCGCGGCTGGCTTGCGGCGGCTTGGGCGCGCCTACGAACGGCGTTGCGGCGATCGGAC
>DATEVP010000470.1:0-3922 GCA_035258465.1 Hyphomicrobiaceae bacterium | reverse complement strand
CTACCTCACGGAGATCAACGTCACCTCGCCGACCGGCATCCGGCAGATCAAGGAATTCGGCGGCCCGGATATCGCCGCGCTGATCTGGGACGCGATCGAACGGAAAGTGAAGCCGGGCGGTTCATGAATCGGCCGAATCTCCGTTGCGTGCCTTGCGCTCGGAGCGCGTTTTCAAGAACTGAAAAACGGCGCCTGCCACGGTGGCGAGACCTGCCAAAGTCGTGGCGGTCTGCGCGAGGACTTCCCTCATTGTGGGTGCCCCTGTTTGCATTGAGCACACGGGGAACGCTCACAGCGCTTTCTGGTTCCGGCAATTTGTTGGTCACGATCTCGTGATCTCGATACCCTGCGACCTCGTGCGCGGATTGGGCCGTGGCCTATCGTTCTCAATTTGTTCTTGACCGCTCCGCCACCTCCCCAATAAGGTTATGCGAGCAACGAAAGCCTCGCGCGAGGGGAGAGGCACGGGGGCTGCATGTACGGCCAGATCGCAACCGTCGCCTTTGTCGGCATCGAGGCGCGGCCCGTCGAGGTGCAGGTGCGCATCAGCGGCGGCGGGTATGTGCTGGCCATCGTCGGCCTGCCCGACAAGGCCGTGGCGGAGAGCCGGGAGCGCGTGCGCAACGCGCTGCACGCCGTCGGCCTGGGCCTGCCCTGGAAGCACATAACCGTCAATCTGGCGCCGGCCGACCTGCCCAAAGAGGGCAGCCATTTCGACCTGCCGATCGCGCTCGCCATGATGGTGGCCATGGGTGCGATCTCGCCCGACGCCATCGAGGGGTTTGCCGCCATCGGCGAGCTTGCGCTCGACGGCTCGATCCGGCCCGTCCCCGGCGCGCTGCCGGCGGCGATCGGCGCCAACGCCATGGGCAAGGGCCTCATCTGCCCCGGTGCCTGCGGACCGGAAGCAGCCTGGGCGGACGAGGACATGACGATCCTCGCCCCGCCGCACCTGCTCTCGCTCGTCAATCACTTCAAGGGCCTGCAGAGCCTGCCGCGACCCAAGCCCAATGCCGAGCCGGACGCGGCGCCGCTGCCCGATCTCAAGGATGTCAGGGGCCAGGAGAGCGCCAAGCGCGTGCTCGAGGTCGCCGCCGCCGGCGGGCACAACCTCCTGATGATCGGTGCGCCGGGCTCGGGCAAGTCGATGCTCGCCGCCCGCCTGCCGTCGATCCTGCCCCCGCTGACACCGGAGGAGATGCTGGAAGTCTCCATGGTGCATTCGCTGGCGGGCGAGCTGCTGGGCGGCCGGATCGCCACCAGGCGCCCGTTCCGCGCGCCCCATCATTCGGCCAGCATGGCGGCCCTTGTCGGCGGCGGCTCGAAGCCGCGGCCGGGCGAGGTGTCGCTCGCCCATCTGGGCGTCCTGTTCCTCGACGAGCTCCCGGAGTTTCTGCCCAACGTGCTCGATGCGCTGCGCCAGCCGCTCGAGGCCGGCGAGACCGTGATCGCGCGCGCCAATCACCGCATCGCCTATCCCTCCCGCATCCAGCTCGTTGCTGCCATGAACCCGTGCAAGTGCGGAGGCAGCGCGCCGGGGCAGTCGTGCAGGCGCGGCCCTCGCTGCGCCGACGACTATCAGGGGCGCATCTCCGGGCCGCTGCTGGACCGCATCGACCTGCAGATCGAGGTGCCGGCGGTCTCGGCTGCTGATCTGGTGCTGCCGGCCCCGACCGAGGGCAGCGCCGAGGTGCGCGCCCGCGTCAGCGCCGCGCGCGAGATCCAGCGCGCGCGCTTTGCCGCGCTCGGCGCCAAGGGCGTGCGCACCAATGCTGTGTGCTCAGGCAGCCTGCTGGAGCAGGTGGCCATGCCGGACGAGGCGGGCGTCACGCTCCTGCGCCAGGCGTCGGAGGCGCTGCAGCTCTCGGCCCGCGGCTTCCACCGCACGCTGCGTGTGGCGCGCACGCTCGCCGATCTCGACGGCGCGGAAAGCGTCGCCCGCATGCACGTCGCCGAGGCGCTGAGTTACCGCGGCGAGACGCTGCGCCAGCAGCGCGCGGCTTGAGCCGAGCCCGACGTCTCACGTGCTGGGGAAAGGACCGCGGCCGGTCAGATCGGGCCGGAGCTCGGAGGCGTCTGCTGGCCGGCGGCAGCGGCCGTCGAAGGCGGCGCCCTGCTCGATGGCAAGCGACATGTGATGGATGTCGCCTTCGACCTGCGCCGACGACTGCAGCACGACATTCATGGCGCGGATGGCGCCGGAAATCTTGCCGCACACGGTCACCTGCTCGGCCGCCACCGTGCCCGTGACCTTGCCGAGCTCGCCGATGATCACCTCGCTGCCGACCACGTCGCCCTCGACCTCGCCGTCGACCTGCAGCGTGCCCTGGCTGATGATGCGCAGGTCCTGGCCGATGATCTTGAGGTCGTTGCTGATCACCGAGAACTTGGCGGCGTCCTGAGGCCCCGGCCGCCTCGCCGGCGGGGGCATCTTGGCTGGGCTTGCGTTAACGTTTGCGGTGCCGTTGGGCTTGACCGATTTGGGCGGCTCGATCGGCTTGGGGTCTGATGCAGGGCTGCGTGTGAACATGGGAGGTCCCGTTTTCGTCTTGTTGGAGCGGAGGTGTGTGGCGGCGCTCGGCACTCCGGAACGGCGAGTATGTCCGGGTAAGGAGGACGGCACCAGGGCAATCAATAGCCTGCCGCGCTTAAAGAAGCATTGAACTTAACGCAGCTGAATAAGTCGATGATATGACGACGGCTGACGGGCAGAAGTGCGCACGCTGAGAAAGCGGCCGGTCAGCCGCCCGCGATCTGCGGCAGGACGTGCACGTCGCTGTCGGGGGCGATCGGCTGCAAGAGGGCATCCTGGTAGATCTGCCCGTCGATGGCCACGGCGAGCCCCTGCTCGAGGTGCGGGGCAAGCGCTGGATATCGTTCGCCGAGGCGAGCGAACAGCTGGCGCACGGTGGCGGCCTCGACGTCGAGCTCGGTCACGCCGCCGGTGTACTGGCGCAGGTTGCCGATCAGGGATACATGGGCCATCGCGTGGTCCTCGCATTGGTTGGCTCGCGGCCTCTCCGCTTGCCTTATCATATGCAGGGTGCCTGGGCACATAGCCAGACGGGAAACAGCCATCGATGCCGGCAAGCGCGCGCAGATACAGACTGGCGGTCATCACCAAGAACAAGAAAAACCCGGCTTACGTCGGCGCGCGGCTGGGGGCCAATCGGGTGGCGGCCCGCGATGGTTGTGTGCTCACGCACCACGCGCCGGACAAGCCCGACGACATCGACGAGCAGCGCGAGCTCATCGAGGCCGTGCGCGCGGAGCGGCCAGATGCGCTCCTGATCGCGCCGGCGCACGCCACGGCCCTCAACGGCACCTTGCGGCAAGTGCAGGCCGACGGCACGCACGTCCTCTGTTTCGTCAGCCGGCCCGACGCGTTCGCCTGCACATGCTACGTGGGGTCGGATGACCGCGCGCTTGCCGGCAGCATCGCCGGCTATCTGTTCGACCGGCTCGAGAGGGGCGGCGACATCGTTACGCTGGAAGGTCATCCGGATGCCATCACGACGGCACCGCGCGCGGCGGGCTTTCGCCAGGCGGCGGCGGAGCGCGGCAATATCCGCATCGTGAACTCGCGCACGGGATATTTCCTGCGCGACGGGGGCCATGCAGCCATGACCGAGCTGCTGGCGAGCCATCCCCGCATCGACGGCATCCTGGCCGCCAACGACTTCATGGCGTTGGGCGCGCTCGATGCCATGCGCCAGGCGGGGCGCAAGATCCCGATCGTCGGGGTCAACGCCACGCCCGAAGGTGTGGCGGCCATAAAGGCGGGCGACTTGCTGGCCTCGGCATCGTTCGATGCCATGAAGATGGCGTGCATCGCGGTAGAGGCTGCCGCACGCGTGCTGTCCGGCGAAAAGGTCCCGGCCGAGATCGTGCTTCCAGTGGAGGTGGTCGACCGCGGCAACTG
>DATEVP010000469.1:0-6814 GCA_035258465.1 Hyphomicrobiaceae bacterium | reverse complement strand
GGGGTGAGGGGCAGCCCAAAGCGCCGGCGCCACCTGCTTCTGCCCCTCACCCTAACCCTCTCCCCACTGAAGAGTGGGGAGAGGGGACAACGCCCCCCGTCCGCACCACCTGCCCCTATTGCGGCGTCGGCTGCGGCGTGCTCGCCGCCCCTGACGGCAATGGCGGCGCCATCATCAAGGGCGATCCGGATCACCCAGCCAACGCCGGCCGTCTGTGCTCCAAGGGCTCGGCGCTCGGCGAGACGCTGGGCCTCGAAACGCGGCTGCTTTACCCAATTGTCGATGGCGCGCGCACGCATTGGGCCCCCGCACTCGACCAGGTTGCCCGGCGGCTTCAGGCAATCAGAGCGGCACACGGCCCCGAGGCCATCGCCTTCTATCTCTCCGGGCAGCTGCTGACCGAGGACTACTACATCGCCAACAAGCTGGCCAAAGGCTTCATCGGCACGCCGCACGTCGATACGAACTCCCGGCTGTGCATGTCCTCCTCGGTGGCCGGCCATCGCCGCGCCTTCGGCGCCGACGTGGTGCCGCAGTGCTACGACGATCTCGAGCTTGCCGACCTGGTGGTGCTGGCGGGCTCCAATGCCGCCTGGTGCCACCCGATCCTCTACCAGCGCATCCAGACCGCGCGCGGCGAGCGCGGGGTGCGCGTCGTCAACATCGACCCGCGCCGTACGGCCACCAGCGAAGGCGCCGACCTGCAGCTGTCGCTCGAGCCGGGCACCGACGGCGTGCTGTGGTCCGGCCTGCTGGTGGCGCTCGCCGAGCGCCGGCTGATCGACCCCGGTATCATTGCTGCGCACACGCAAGGCTTCTTCGAGGCGCTGTGGGGCGCGCGCCGTCTGGCGCCGACGGTCTCAGCCGTGGCCGCCGCGTGCGGCCTCGAGACGAGAGACGTCGCCCTCTTCTACGACTGGTTCGCCGGCACACCGCGCGTGGTCAGCTGCTACAGCCAGGGCGTCAACCAGTCGGCGCAGGGCACCGACAAGGTCAACGCCATCATCAATTGCCATCTGGCCACGGGCCGCATCGGCAGGCCGGGCTCGGGTCCGCTGTCGCTCACCGGCCAGCCCAATGCCATGGGCGGGCGCGAGGTCGGCGGGCTCGCCAACATGCTGGCCGCTCACATGGGCTTCACGCCGGCCGAGCGGGACCGCGTGCGCCGTTTCTGGGACGCGCCGAACCTCGTGACCGGGGAAGGCCTCAAGGCCGTCGCCATGTTCGAGGCCATCGCCGCCGGCCGCATCAAGGCGCTGTGGGTGATGGGCACCAACCCGGCGGTGTCGCTGCCGCGTGCCGATGACGTACGCGGCGCGCTTGCCAAGCTGGAGCTGCTCATCGTCTCCGAGAACGTCGCCTCCAACGACACGGCGACCCAGGCGCACATCAGCCTGCCTGCCGCGGCCTGGGGCGAGAAGGACGGCACCGTCACCAACTCGGAGCGTTGCATCTCACGCCAACGCGCGTTCCTGGCGCCACCCGGCGTTGCAAGTCCGGATTGGTGGATCCTGAGCCAGGTGGCACGGCGCCTGGGCTTTGGTCGCGCCTTTTCCTATCGCTCCCCGGCCGAGATTTTCGACGAGCATGCGCGGCTCTCCGGCTTCGAGAACGGCGGCAGCCGGGCGTTCGACATCGCGGCGGCGGCTGGCTTGAGCGAGGCAGGCTACGACACCCTGCAGCCCTTCCAGTGGCCTTGGCGCGCCGGCAAATCCGGCACCGCGCGCCTGTTTGCCGACGGCGGCTTCTTTACGCCGGATGGAAAGGCCCGCTTTGTTTCCATTGCGGCGCCGCGGCTCGCTACCTCTGTTTCCGACGCCTGGCCCTTCCTGCTCAACACGGGACGCATCCGCGACCAGTGGCACACCATGACGCGCACGGGCCTCGCGCCGCGCCTCTCCACCCACATCGCCGAGCCGTTCGTCGAGATCCACCCCGATGACGCGGCCCGCCTGGGCCTGGAGCAGGGGGCGCTGGCGCGCGTGTCGACGGCGCACGGCTCGGCGATCCTGCGCGTGCTCGTCAATCGCGGCCAGCGGCCGGGCCTGCTGTTTGCGCCGATCCACTGGTCGGCCGAGAACAGCTCGGACGCTCGCATAGGTGCCCTGGTGCAACCGGCTACCGACCCCTATTCCGGCCAGCCCGAGGCCAAGGCGACGCCGGCGCGCATCGAGCCGCTCGCCGTCTCCCACTACGGCTTCGCCCTGTCACGCCGGCGCCTCGTGCCGGCTGGTCTCACCTATTGGGCCGCGGCCCGTGCCTCGTTCGGGCATGTCCTCCATTTCGCCCTCGATGCCCCGGCAAACGGCTGGCCGGCCTGGGCGCGCGCGGCCATGCCCGAGGGCGACCGGATCAGCTTCGCCGACGCATCGGCCCGTCTCTATCGCGCGGCCGTGCTGCGCAACGGGCGGCTGGAGGCCCTGCTGCTAGTCGGCCCGACGCCGAAGCTGCCGGCACCCGACTGGCTCAAGTCGCAATTCGACCAACTCTCGATCGCGCCGGCCGACCGGCGGATGCTGTTGGCCGCGCGTCCGATCGCGCCGACCATCGAGGAGGGCCCGATCGTGTGCGTTTGCTTCCAGGTTGGCGCAGCCCGTATCGCCGCAGCCGCGGCCGCCGGCCACCGCACGCTCGAGACCATCGGCAAAGCGCTGGGTGCCGGCACCAACTGCGGCAGCTGCGTGCCCGAGATTCTCCGCCTGATTGGGCCAAACAGGCCAGCCTGCGAGACCGTCCGTGAGCCTGCCCATGCGCCAGCCTGAAACCGTTGCCGCAAGATCGCCGCAGCCGGTGCGTGCCCGGCGCATGCAGCCGCTGGCAACGCTGCCGCTGTTCTTCAGGCTTGCCGGCGAGCGCGTGATCATCGCCGGCGGCATCGAGGCGGCGGCCTGGAAAGCCGAGCTCCTTTCGGCGGCGGGCGCGACCGTGGTGGTGCAGGCGCCCGACCCCTGCGCCGGGCTGGAAGAGCTTGCCGCCGATCCTCCCGGCGGGCCTATCGTGCTGGAACGCAGAGCGTGGACCGCCGCGAGCTTCGCTGGAGCCGCGCTCGTCGTCGGCGCCACCGACGATGCTGCGGAGGCTGCCCGCATGTTCAGGGCGGCGCGCGCGGCCTCCGTGCCGATCAACGTCATCGACATGCCGGCCTTCTGCAGCTTCCAGTTCGGCGCCATCGTCAACCGCTCGCCGCTGGTGGTCGGCATCTCCACCGACGGGGCGGCCCCCGTGTTCGGCCAGGCGATCCGCGCGCGCATCGAGGCGTTGCTGCCGTTCGGCTTCGCGCGCTGGGCGGCGGCTGCCAAGGAATGGCGCGCCGACCTCTCGGCATTGGGCCGCGCGGCCCGCCGTCGCTTCTGGGAGCGGTTTGCGAGGCTCGCCCTGCTCGAGCCGGACCGGATACCTGGCGCGCGGGATCGCGACGATCTGCTGCGCCAGGCATGCAGCCAGGCGGAGAGCGATGGCCAGGCAGGCCACGTCTCCCTCGTGGGCGCCGGTCCGGGCAATCCGGAGCTGCTGACGCTCGCGGCCCTGCGCGCCCTGCGCTCGGCCGATGTCATCCTCTACGACGACTTGGTTGCGCCGGAGATCCTCGACTTTGCCCGCCGCGAAGCCAAGCGCATGCTGGTCGGCAAGACCGGCTACCGGCCCTCCTGCAGGCAAGACGATATCAACGCTCTCATGGTCTCGCTCGCGCGCTCCGGAAAGCGGGTCGTGCGCCTGAAGTCCGGCGACCCGCTGATTTTCGGCCGCGCCGGCGAGGAGATCGCGGCGCTGGAGCGCGCCGACATTCCCGTCGACGTGGTGCCCGGCATTACCGCGGCACAAGGGGCTGCTGCGAGCCTGAATGTCTCCCTCACCGGCCGCGGGAGCGCGCGCCTGGTGCAATTCGTTACCGGGCACGCCTGTGACGGCCGATTGCCGGAGGATCTCGACCTTGCAGCTCTGGCAGACCCGGCGGCGACCACGGCCGTCTACATGCCGCTGGGGAGCTTGGACACTTTGCGCCGCCGCCTGCTTGCGGCGGGTGTCGAGCGCGGGCGACCGGTCACCGCCGTCTTCAACGCCACGCGGCAGAACGAGCGGGTCGTCTCGGGGACGCTGGCAACCATCCATGGTCTCGTTCAGGGGGCGGGGGCCAGCGGCCCTTGCATCCTTCTCCTGGGACGCGTCCTCAATTCACGGCGCTCGATTGGACACGGCGGCGGCGATCCCATGCTCGCTGATGGCGCAGGGCACGCGCCAGCAAGGCGATAATCAGCGAGAGCTATCTGAACGTGCGGTAGCTCTCCCACGCACTCTTGAAGTGCGGGTCCCTCGCGGAAAGCTCCTGTATGACCTCGTCGCGCGCGCGGCGCACGCCATCGAGAATTTCTTTCGGCATCTCGCGAACCTGAACGCCTCCTGTGCGAATTCGAGCGAGACCCTTCTCAGCGTTACCTTTGATCTCACTGAGATTGGTATCGAGATTTCTTCGACAAGCGTCGCGAACCAGTGCCCGCTGCGCCTCGTCCAGCCGGCTCCATTGCTCAGCATTCACTTGCAGCTCCGAGAGATTCGCCGGCGCATGAAAGCCCGGATAGTAGTAATTCTTCGCGGCCCGTGGCAGGCCTACCTGATCGTCCAACAGCGGATTGCCGAACTCGGCGGCATCGATCACATCCTTGTCGAGGGCTGCAATAATCTCGCCTGGCGCCGCAATCCAGGTCGGCCGCATGCCCAGTCTTTGCATTGTTTCGAATGCAAGCCCTACGGTGCGGACTCTCAGGCCCTTCAAATCTTGGGTAGACGATACGGTCTTTTTGAACCAGATGCCCTCGGGGCCGTCTATCCCACAGGCCAGGACTTGGACCTTCAGCTTCAGATGGTCTTGATAGAGCGTGTTCAGCTCGTTTTCTCCGCGCGTTCGCATCCATCGAACGAACGCTGGCGCCTCGTGGCCCACGGCAACGTGACCGTTGTAAATTTGGAACGCCATCGTTCTTTGCGACCAGAATGCTGGGTAGCTCCAGCCAAAGGCCACCTTGCCATTGCTAACCGCGTCAAGCTGCTCTGCTGCCGGAACGATTGTGCCTGGCGGCACAATATCGACCGTAAGCTTGCCGCTACTGATCGCGTGAAGGGTCGCTGCAAAGCCTTTGTCCGTCAGCAACCCGGGGGCATACGACTGCATCTTGAACGTCATCGGCTGCGCCGCATCGCGCCAAAGCGCGACCTGTTTCTCGTCCGACGCTTGCTTTGCTTTGCCCGGCGCCGCCGCCTTCGGAGGTGCGCCTTGAGGGGGACTAACCATCGCCTCTTTGGTCGCAGGTTGCTTCGATGTCTGCTTGGCGAGCTGCTCCTCGAGCCGCTTCAATTGGGCCTTCATTGCCGCCATGTCATCGGAAGCTGGAATGCTCGGCGGGGTCGTGATCGCCCTCTCCTTGAAGAAAAACCGCCCCGTCAGCGCAGAATGCTCCCACGGCACCTGCTTGCGGTCCGTCGCTTTCATCACGTCGTTGCGAACGGCAATGAGCAGCGCGCTCAAGTCGTCATTCGACGAGGCGACATGCTTGACCAGCGCGCCGGCGAACGGCGAGTTGCGCTGTCCCGTCCCATCCAATGCCACGTTGCCGGGCTGTGTCGAGAAGCTGATCAACGTGCCCACGCCGGACTCGACGGCGGCAAGGCCGCGCCCGATTTCAGTAGAGCGCGTGCCCATGGCGCGCGCGAGATTGCGTGCCAGGGGATTGTCGCGACAGGCGTCGAGGAAAAGCACATTGGTGTTCGTCTGACGCTCCATCAGACGGTGGATGACATCGAGCCGAACCATCTCGAACTCGAGTGCTGCAGGTGTGGTAAGTTGGGCATCGATCGGGACCAGGTAGTTCTGTCCAGCCACCTGCAGCCCGTGGCCCGCGTAGAAAAACACGCCAGCGGTGGTGCCCTGGAGGGCATTGGCGAAGTCGCGAACCTTGCGGTCGAACGAAGCCTTGTCGAGATCGAAGCCTTCGATGACCTGAAAGCCGTATTTCCTCAGCACGCCGCTTACATCGTTGGCATCGTTCCTCGGGTTCGTGAGTTTTGGTGTGTGCTGATAGGCCGAATTGCCTATCACCAGTGCCACTCGCTTCTCCGCATGCGCCAACGGCGCCAAAAATGTCATCAAGAGCAGCACGATCGCTCTAATAGTCATGTCGGCCACGCTCCCTGTAGGCTGACGCACAGGCTCGTCGAGCATACATCGCGCAAAGCCCGGGGGCGAGAATATGGGCCCGGGCGATCTTCTCCTCCTCGAGGGGTTGCATCAACGGATCTTCGTTGCAATGCAAGGGGCGGCTCCTGGCACGGTGCCGACGTACCGGCGGCGCGGGAGGGCCGCTGTCGAGGGGTGGCAGGCGGCGCCGGCGGGCGTGGCGGCGACAGCGGAGTCCGACCCAAGGGGGACCGGGCGGAGCTCGGGAGCGCTCTAGCGCTGGACAGTTGTGGCGGCGAACCGGTACCGTGCTTGGCAAGCAGAGGGTCCACGAGGCCCGAATAAACTGCAGCATCGAAGGGAGAATCGACATGCCCATCAATATCCATCGTCTATCGCGCGTCGCACGCTTTTTCACGATCGCGGGGCTCGTCCTCGCTGCAGCGGGCGCCGCGCATGCGCAGAGGACGGATGTCATTTTCAGCGCCGGTCCGACCGGCGGCAGCTGGACGCCGATGGCGGCGGCGGCATCGCAGGTCGTCAACAAGCGCTTTCCCGAGCTCAATGTGCAGGTTGAGCCGGGCGCGGCTCTCGTGAACATGGAGAAGATCCGCACCGACAAGGCCGATATCGGCTGGTCGATGA
>DATEVP010000468.1:0-3105 GCA_035258465.1 Hyphomicrobiaceae bacterium | reverse complement strand
GGCGGGCCTGCCGGGCATCTCGGTGCCCGCCGGGCTCTCCTCGGAAGGCACGCCGCTGGGGCTGCAGCTGATCGGCAAGCCCTTCGACGAAGCGACGCTGTTCCGCGCCGGCCAGGCCATCGAGGACGCGGCGGGCCGGTTTCCCGTACCGACGAAGTGGTGGGCGTGAGGCCATGATCTACATGGTGGAGATGGATTTCCGCAATCCCGCGCGCGAGCACGACTGGCACGCCTGGTATCTCGACCACGTCACCAAGCTGATCCGCAACGTGCCGGGCTTCCGCGCGACGCAGCGCTTCCACGCCGTTACCGCGACGTCTTCGCCGTGGCTCGCCCTGCATGATGTCGCTTCGCCCGCCGTGTTCGAGAGCCGCGAGTACCGCGCCAACGGCGGCCCGGCTTCCACAGGCGAGTGGCAGAAGGAGCATACGAACTGGCACCGCAATCTATTCGCCGGCATCGACGCGACCCCGGATGTGGCGATGGACGCGCACCTCCTCGTCGCCGAGGCTGGTGCAGGCCTCCCGGAATCGGATGCCTCGGCAATGACCTGGCTCGAAGCCGTCGGGCTCGACCGCACGGCCGGGCGGCGCGGGATTGCCGTGCTGCCGCCCAGCCGGTTGACGGCCAACCACTTCGGGCACGCGGGTTTGCGGATTTTCAAGCCGATCACGCCGCGCATATCCGCCTGAGCAATCTCCGCGCGCTGAATATGGCTTTGGCTCGGACCGCTTGCCGCGCTAATCTATGCGCTGGACTTTGCTTTGGGTCGTTTGCGCCGGCCGGTTGGGGAATGTCATGGCGCGGGGGAGCGTACGCCTGTGCCTCGTTGCGGCGGCTGCCATGGTGCTGGCTGCCGGCTGCACGCAGACCAGCCGCGTCGACGACAGCGTCTCGACAGGCTCCCTCGCCGAGACCAGGAAGGCCGTGGCCGTCATGCGCGTGGGCGCGGCGAGCCCGGACTGCATCCATGTGGCGGTGCTGCTCGGCGTGCGCGAGGGTGAAGGCTTCCGCCGCCGCCAGGGCCTCACCGTGATGAACGTGCGCTCGCTCACCGAGCCCGCTGTTGCCGAGGTCGAGCTCGATCCGGGCGAGTACCATGTGCTCGCCTATCGCTGCCAGACCGCCAAGAGCATCAAGACGGTGGATGACAACGCCGGCGGCCAGCTCTACCGCACCAGCTTCGCCAGCTTCACGTTGCAGCCCGGCGAGATCGTCAACGTGGGATACCTGCATCTCGTTGCCTGGCGTCACGGACGCAACACGTTCGGCCGTCCCGTCGAGATGGACATTGAAGTCAAGGATTGGCCGCTGGCCGAGCTCGACCGCTTCAAGGCCAAGCGCCCGCACATCTACGCGCAGATGAAGACGCGGCTGATGACGGTCGCCTCGGCCGGGCAGGGTTCGCCGACCAGCCAGGACTGCGCCAGGCTCAAGGCGCTCAAGGCCGAGGGCAAGGTGCAACAGCTGCCGCCTGAATGCGTCGCGCCGGCCGCCAGCAAGCGCGCGCCCGCCGCAGTTGCCAAGCAGAACGGCACTTAGTAAGTCCACGCCCACGACAGCAACTGCATTCGGAAAGCACGACCGTCATGACCATGCGCCAGCCCGCCCAATGCGCCGACCTGGCCCAGGTCCGCGTCGAGATCGACCGCGTCGACAAGGCGCTCGTCGCCCTGATCGCCGAGCGCTTCGGCTACGTCGAGCGCGCCTGGCAGCTCAAGCTGGAAGCCGGCGAGGAAGCCAACGTGCCCTGGCGCAACCAGCAGGTGATCGACAAGGTGCGCGCGCACGCCGGCGAGCGGGGCGTGCCGCCGGACCTGATCGAGGCGTTGTGGCGGCAGATGATCGGCTGGTTCATCCAGTACGAGGAGGTGAAGCTCGGCGATCGGCTCGAGGGCAAATCGCGGAGCTGAGGCACGCGATGGTTCGCCCATGACGCCCACACCCGTCGATCTCGTGGCCGTGGTGTTGAGCGCGCTGCTCAACCCGGCGGTCGTCGTCGTGGCATTCTGGATGGGGCGCCGTGCCGATCAGCGCCAGAAGCTCCCCGTTGCCGCCTTTGCCGCCGCGCTTGCCGGCTCGGTGCTGATCTATGCCGCGGTCCGGCTGGGGATGAAGGGCCTGGCGAGCGTCGGCCGCGCGGCAGCGGGCGTTTTCATTGCCGAGTTCCTGTTCGGGCTGGTGTGGGCCTGGCTCGGGTATCGCTTCGCCCACAGGCGCCCGACATGATCCGCCAACGGCCATGACCGTCTTGCGCCTGTGGCTGCTTGCCACGGCCGCCATCGGCGCGGCCCTGGCGCTTTGGGCCTTCGCCCCGGTGATGATCTTCGTGCTGCTGCTGACGGCGGGACTCGGCGTGGTGTCGGCGCTGATGATCGGGCTCGCGCGCCTGTTGCAGGCCCGGGTTGGCAGCAATCGTCACTCGCGCGACGTCGAAGACCCGAGCCGGTCGCCGGACGATTGATGCCGTTGAATTGCTGCGGGGCTGGCGCAGCCCCAGCTTGCGGCCCTTTGGCTATGGGCCTACACAAACACCCGTGTGCTCCAGCGCGGGCCTCGGGCCCCCGCAATTTCAGTGGAGGCTTTCATGGACAAACCCACGATCACCCTTGCCAGGAACAAGTGCTACGTCGATGGCCAATGGGTCGGCGAGCCGAAACTGCCGGTCACCAACAAGGCGACCGGGGACATCATGGCGCGCGTGCCGGAGTTCGGCGAAGCAGAGACGCGCGCTGCCATCGAGGCCGCCAACCGCGCGCTCCCGGGCTGGTCGAAGCTGCTCGCCAAGGAGCGGGCGCGGCTCGTGCGCCGCTGGTACGACCTCATTGTCGAGCGTGCCGACGAGCTGGCGCTGCTGCTCACCAACGAGCAGGGCAAGCCGCTGGCCGAGGCCAAGGGCGAGATCCTCTACGCTGCGGGCTTCATCGAGTTCGCCGCCGAGGAGGCCAAGCGCGTCTACGGCGAGACCATGCCGACCTTCAAGGCGGATGCGCGCGTCGTCGTCATCAAGCAGCCGGTCGGCGTGGTGGCGGCCATCACGCCGTGGAACTTCCCGGCCGCCATGATCACGCGCAAGGCCGGCCCGGCACTGGCGGTCGGCTGCAC
>DATEVP010000467.1:0-8593 GCA_035258465.1 Hyphomicrobiaceae bacterium | reverse complement strand
CAGCGACTTCAACGACGCGCGCAGCATCTTGCGCCGCTGGCCGAAGGCCGCCGCCGTGACGGTGCCGAGCGACCTCACCGAGCATTCCGGCGACGGGCGTTCGATCGGCACGAACTCGACGACGGCGGAGGCGACGGTCGGCGGCGGGGTGAAGGCCTCCGGCTTGAGGGTAAAAAGCAGGCGCGGGCGCGTGCGCCACTGGGCGATGACGGCAAGCCGCCCATAGGCCTTGCCGCCGGGCGCCGCGACGATGCGCTCGGCCACCTCCTTCTGAAACATCAGGACCATGCGCTCGTACCACGGCGGCCAGGGGTCCGCCTCCAGCCAATCGATCAGCAGCACCGTGGCGATGTTGTAGGGCAGGTTGGCGACGATCGCCGCCTTGCCTGTGCTGCCGGCGAGGAGCGCTCGCCAATCGGCCTCCAGCGCATCGCCGAAGTGTGCGTCGAGCCGGCCCGGATAGCGCTGGGCGACGGCGTCGAGCGCCGGGCGGCAACGCTCGTCGCGCTCGACGGCAACGACGCGCTCCGCGCCCTCCAGGAACAGCGCGCGCGTGAGCCCGCCGGGGCCCGGACCCACCTCGACCACGGTCCTGCCGGCGAGCGGGCCGGCGGCGCGGGCAATGCGCCGCGTCAAGTTGAGGTCGAGGATGAAATTCTGGCCCAGGCTCTTGCGCGCCGAGAGCTCCAGGCTGCGGACCACCTCGCCCAGCGGCGGCAGACCGTCAGGGCTCGCCCCGGGGCGGGTGGCGGTCATGCTCGCGATGCGGCACGCGCCCGGGCGCGCCGGAGCCCCAGCTCGTGGGCGAGGCGCAAGGCGGCGACGAAGCTCCCCGCGCGCGCCTTGCCGGTGCCGGCAATCGCCATCGCCGTCCCGTGATCGGGCGAGGTGCGCACGAACGGCAGCCCCAGCGTGACGTTGACGCCGCGGTCGAAGGCCAGCGTCTTGAGCGGAATGAGCGCCTGATCGTGGTACATGGCGATCGCCGCATCATAGGCGCGGCGCGCCTCGGCATGAAACAGGGTGTCGGCGGAGTGCGGGCCGGTGACGGCGAGGCCCTCGGCGGCGAGCAGGGCGATGGCGGGCGCGATCACCGCAATGTCCTCGGTCCCGATCATCCCCCCTTCGCCGGCGTGCGGATTGAGGCCGCAGACGGCAAGCCGCGGCGCGGCGATGCCGAAGTCCTGGGCCAACGCGGCAGCCACCGTACGGATGGTGGCGAGGAGGAGCTCTTGCGTGAGGGTGCGCGGCACCGCGGCGAGCGGAATGTGCACGGTCGTCGGCACAACCTTGAGATCGTCCGCCACCAGCATCATCACCGGCCGGAAGGTTCCGCCGCCGAGAAAGCGCGAGGCGAGCATGGCCAGCAACTCGGTATGGCCGGGATAGGCGAGACCGGGAGCCTGCAGGGTCTTCTTGCTGGCCGGGTTGGTCACAAGCGCCAGTGCCTCGCCCGAAATCACCGCCTCTGTCGCCTGCTCGATGGCGCCGAGCACCAGGGCATCGACGGAGGGCTTGGCAGCGCGGCCGCCTCCCACGACCATGACAGGCAACGCCTTTGCGAAAGCCGCCGGCGCATCTCGCAACGAGGCGATGGTATCGATCGGGACGCTGAGACCCAGCCGCCGCGCGCGCTCCTCGAGCACGTCCGGCGCGCCATAGAGCGCAAAGGCCGGCAGCGCCAGCCGCACGCGCTCCAGCCAGGCGGCCAGCGTGACGTCCGGGCCGACCCCCATTGGATCGCCGATCGTCACCGCGACGGGAGGATGATGTTCAGCTGCGCCGGGCATGGGTCGATTGCCGGCTGCCACGCGGGCGCTCAGCGGTGTTCGATGCTCGCATCCTGCCGGAGGTCGCGAAGGTGGCGCCTGGCCACGATCTCGAACTCCTTCGCCTGCAGCTCTTCCATCGCCTTTTCACGTTGCTTGTCGTCACCCTTGATCACCCGCCGGCCGCAGACGGCGTAGACCTCGATGCCGGTCGCCGCCGTCGCGGGGGGGAGAATATCGCCATCCTTGGCCCCCAGCAGCATCGATCGCGTCGGCTCGGGAATGCTGCTGGGCTTGACGGACTTGAGCTCCTCGAACCGGGCGTCGGCGATGGCCTTGGCGAGGCTCGCCGTGGCTTGGCAGTTCGTGAATTTGCGGCGCATGGCCTCGGCTTCGGTGAAGCGCTTGGCGAGCGCCGTCTGATCGATGTTGCTCGGCATCGGCAGCGTGATTTTCTGCAGCTGCAGCTCGACCGTGTCTCCTCCGGTTTCGCTGGCGGAATCCGCGATCATGCGGTCGACGTCGCGCTGGGTGATCGAGATTTGCGGCCCGAACTTCCGCCGGACGACCTCGCGCCAGGCAGAGGTGGCCTTGAACCTGTCCCGCATGGTTTGCGGATCGATACCCGCACTCTTGAGGTGCTGCGCAAATTGCGCTTCCGTCATGTTGTTGCGCTCGTACACCCCCTTCATGATGCGGTCGACTTCTGCCTCGGGCAGCTCGATGCCCACCCGCTTGGCCTCTTGCAGCTTCAGCCGCTCCTCGATCAGCTCTTCCATGGCTTGCTTCTTGAACTGCGACATCTTGCCGACGCGCGCTTCCCGCTTCAGCTGCTCGATCATGTCGCGCTGCAGATTTTTCGCGAACTCCTGCTGGATCGCCGTTGCCTGCTCGCGTGTGGTGACCCCCTTCTCCCGGAAGAGCTGTTGCAGGCGCTCGTTGGTCCTCGGGTCCTTGGTGATCTGCTGCCAGCGCGCCTCGGCCTTGGCCTTCAAGTCGGCTCCGTCGCCGCTGGCGTTCGCGGCCAGAAAGCTGGCACGCTGCTCGATCTCGTAGGCGGTGACCGGCTCGTCATTGACCAGCACCACGATGGCCTGCGCGCCCTTGGCGGGCGGGGCCTGCTTCTCGGCCTTTGCCGCGGCCTGCTGTTGAGCGGCCGCCTGGCGCGGGATGGGCGACTGGGCGGCGAGGGGCCATGGCGCGCCGGCCGCCGCGAGCGCGCAAATGAACGCGGCCGCGGGAACGGCGCCAAGGCGAGCAGGGATGTGATCCATCTTGCGCAAGCGGGACCCGGTGCGATTCGACGCAGCCAATCCTACCCCCGAGCCCCCATCGGCGGTCCTCGATATCCACAAGAGAACCATGGCACGGGCAAGGCAGCGGCGGCGGCACTCTCGGGTGGGATGGTCGAGGGATGGCGCCGGTACGCGAGGCCTATGCCGCCACTATGCGCTCAAAGTTTCGGTCCCTGGTTGGTGTCCCCAAATACGTGGTTAAGCTGGTCGGTCTTGTAGTTGAACTCGCCCAGATGCTTGAGCTCGAAGCGCAGCATCAGCGTGCGATCCGGCTTCAGGTCGAGCGCCGCGTTCTCGATGAAGGTCTCGGTATAGCTCGCGGTCAGCACGAAGCACTCGTCGGCGTATTTCAGGGAGAACTGGTCCTGAATGCGCCTTTCCGTGTCGATGTCGTAGCGCACCGTGCCGGCGATGGTCCAATGGTTGGTGAGCTTCAGCCCCAGCGTCGCCAGGATGTCCTGCTGATTGTCGACGGCGCTCGTCGCCGAAACCTGCGGGTCGAAGTGCGCGAACGTATAGGCCGCCGAGCCGAAGACGGGGCCGTAGCTCGCCTGGAGCATGGTATCCTGGCGGCGCAGGCTCCAGTCCTTCTCGTCGAAGCGCCCTTGGGCGATGAGGCTCAAGCCCGTCCACGGTGACAGGTAGAGCCCCGCCACATAGTCCGAGCGGTTGGTATCGAGGCCGCTTACCGGCGAGTAGTTGAACTTTCCGGTGGGATCGAAACCGGGATCGACGTAGGGGTTGTCGCCCGCAACGTGGATGCTCTGCCCCAGCACCGCTCGCGCATAGACGCCATTGTTGGCCTGGAACGTGTATTGTGCGCCGATGTTCACGCGCGTGCCGGTCTCGAAGCGGTCGTAGCCGGAGAACTTGTCGACCTCGAACAGCAGCGTGTCGTCGAACACCAGGCTCTTGGCATCCTCATCGGGCAGGCGGCGCTGATCGATCTTGTTCTGGCGCGTGATGACCTGCACCGTCGGGGCGACGACGTGCGAGCCGACGCCGGTGTGAGCGACAAACGGATAGGAGTAGACCGCGCCGGCGGCGACCACGCCGCGGACGACGGTGTCGTTGGGGATGTTCAGCTGAGGCGGAGGCGGAACCGGATTTGGGTCGGGGCTGACGGCCTGCGCATAGCTGTAGACGTCACCGCGCACGTAGGAGAAGGGCGTCCACACCTGGCCGATCGGATCGATCATCTGCTTGCGCCAGTTGGCCTCGGCCAGGGCATGGGTGGTGTCGGTGCCGTCGTTGCGCGACATGTTGCGCGCATGCGCGTTGAAGCTCAGCTCGCCGCCCAGCACCGGCGTGCCGACGATGTAGCGGTAGTCGATGACGGGGTGCACCAGGGATTCGGAGTAGAACGAGTCGCTCAGCAGAAGCCCGCCGAACTGGTAGAGCCTGGCGCTGAAGTAATTGCGATCGCTCATGCCCTGCAGATAGACCGTGTTGACGCGGTCGGTCTGCAGGATGGGGTCGAGCTTGTAGAAGCGGCGGAAGCTGTCGTCGCTCTCGACCGTGATGTCCCACCCGTAGCGCCACCATGACGAGAGCGAGAACTGGCCCTTGGTCTCGATCGAGCCGCGCCATCCGGTTTGGCCGCTGGTCAGGCCGCCGAGGGCGGTTTCGTCGCGCCCTTCGTCGATAGCCGCGAACTTGACGGTGTATTGCCCGTCGGCCAGGCGATGGCGCCAATCGCCCTGCCAGAGCGTGCCGTGCTTGTCGAAGTATTGGGGATGGAAGGTGAAATCGTAGTTGGGCGCCAGCGCGAAGTAGTACGGGACCTCGACCGAGAGGCCGAGCTGCGAGGAGCTGGAGTAGCTCGGCATGAGGAAGCCCGACCGCCGCTTCACCGACGGGTCGGGGTGCTGGAAGTACGGCAGGTACACGACCGGCACACCCAGCACCTCGAACTGCGCATCCTGGTAGGTGATGGTTGCGGCGCGCTGGTCGTGGATGATGCGCGCGGCGCTGATGCACCACAGCGGCGGCATGCCCGGGTCGTTCTTGCAGGGTGTGAACTTGCCGCGCTCGTATTCGGTGACGTTGCCTTCGCGCCGGTAGGCACGGTCGGCGGCAATGCGCGTGTCGTCCTGCGTGACGACGCTCAACGACTGGATGAAGGCGTCGCGGAAATCGTCGAGCGCCTCGAACCGGTCGGCCCTGGTGATGCCGCCGTTGGGGTCTTTGAGCTGGGCATTGCCCTCGGCGATCAGCTTGTTGACGTTCTGGTCGTAGATCACCTGATCGGCGGTGAGGATGTAGTTGTTGTAGTAGATCTCGACGTTGCCCTGGGCGATCACCCTGTTGCTCTTGGTGTCGTAGAGCAGCTGATCGGCCTGCAGGTAGAGGGGCTGCGCGCGGTCGATCTTCTGGCGCGGACCGAACATGCCGCCCTTGGACTGGGAGAAGGACTTGCCGGTGCCCGACTGACCGGTGGCTACGCTCGGATCTTGGGCGACGGACGGGCGAGCGATCAGCGTGGCAAGGAGGCCGACGGAGGCCAGCAGCACGAGCGCGCGCACCAACCGCAGTCCGCCACCACGGCGGCTGCAGGCAAGCGCTCGGCCGCACACATCGTGCGGTATCGGCGCGCGACGCATCACTCAGCCGTCCTCCTGGTGTAGCAACACCGTCAGCGAGACGAGCAAAGCGAGGCCAATCGGCACCCACACTGCCGTGTCTGGCGAGATCAGACCGGCGACGCCGATCTGCCGCGAGACCTCGGACAGGAGGAAAAAACCGATTCCCCCGACCATCCCGGTCAAAACCATAGTTGGTATGCCCCCCGAGCGGAATGACCGCAGGGACACAGTGGCGGCCAAAATAACCATGGTTACAAGCAGCATCGGACGCGACAGCAAAAGAGCATACTGCATCTTGTAGCGGGAGGGAGAAAGGCCAGCTTTTTCAGAAACTTCGATCAGCGCTGGAAGCTGCCAGAAGGAGACCGAGATTTCCGATCCGAGGGCATCCCCGACGCGCTCTCTCGTCAGGTATGTGCTTACCGTATACTGCTCGAAAAGCTCCGCCTCTCGGCCAGGACGCGAAACAAGCCCCCGCTGCAACTCCCAGTAGCCGTCGCCGAGGATTGCGCGCTCCGCGTCGATACGTTCGACAAAATGCCCCTGGGGATCAAACTGCAAGACGATCACTCCGGCCAGCGACAATCCCTGGTCAGCTACGGCGCGGGCGGTCATCACCGATTGCCCGTCGGCCCCGTCCTGCCGCAGCCAAGCCCCCTCGCCCGAGGCGGCAAGCAGGCTTGCTTCCTTGCCGAAGGCCTCGGCGATCAGGCGCTCTGCTTCCGAGCGAGCGCTGGCGGCGAGCGGGTTGAAGAGCGTTACGGCCGCAATGCCGAGCACCAGGGCGACGACCAGTCCCGGACGCAGGAACTGCCACACCGACATGCCGCCGGCTCGCATGACATTGAGCTCCGACTTGCGGTTGAGGCTCAGCAGCGCGCCGATGCTGCCCACCAGCACGGCGAAGGCGAGCAGGATCTCGGTGAAGGCCGGCAGCCGCAGCAGCGCCATCCACAACAGCATGGCGATCGACAGGTCGGTCGCGCGGCGAGAGAGCCGCAACAGCTCGATCATGTCGATCATGAAAATGAGGACAGCACAGACGATGAAGGCGCCCGCGATCGCCAATAGGAAGCGGCGGGCGATGTAGCGGCGCAGCGTGCGGGGGCTCAACAAGGGTCAGCCTCCCATCCGGCGCGCGGCCGGAGGAAGCGGCCGGCGTGGCCAAAGCGCTGAAAGCAACACAGCGGTGCCATCCAGCAGGAACGTGAACCCCCTGGCCAACCGCGACGGGGGACGCGGATAGAGATGCCATTGCACGGAGACGGCTGCGAGCACGGCCGCACCGACCGGCACGATGTAGAGCAGCCCGCTCAGCGATGGGCGCACCACCGCCATGTTGGTCGCGCCGATGCCGAGGATGCGGCAGACGATGGCGACGGTGAACGCGCCGATCACGCCCTGTATGCGGCTCTGGCGGGTGGTCTGCGCCTGTCCAATGAAGGCCATCACCAGCAGCACGAAGGCAAAGGCATAGAGCGGGCTCGCGAAGCGTTCATGCAACTCGGAGGTGAGGCTGCCGGGGCTCTGCTTGAAAACCGGATCGTCCGGGTTCGGCCACAGCAGCTCGGGCGTATAGCGCTCGCGCGGACGCACGGTTTGCGCCTGGTCGATGCGCTGCTCGAGCTGCTGCAGGTCGACGACGTAGCGCTCGAAGGCAACGATCTGCGGGGTCTGCTCGGTATCGATGCGGCGCAGGATGTGGCCCTTGTCCATGCGCAAGTAGGCGGCGCCGTCCTGCTTGATGATGCGGCCGCGCTCGGCGAGATAGGTGACGATCTGCTTGGCGTCGCGGGCGTCATGCATCATGAGCCCGAGCAGCTCTCCCGTGGGCGCACGATCGCGAATGTGCACGGTCAGCTTTGCCTCGGGCGAGGTGAAGCGCCACGGCTGGATCACCTGCGCGATCAGGTCGGAGCGCACCTGTACCGCAAGCTCCTTCAGCGACTTCTGCGTCCACGGTCCGACCCAGTGGTTGACGCAGGTGATACCGAGCGCGACCAGCAGGGCCAGCAGCCCGAAAGGCTTCAGCAGCCACCACACGGGCGCGCCGCCAGCCGTCATGACGATGAGCTCGCTGTCGCTGTTGAGGCGGTTGAGGACGTGGATCGCGGCGATCAGCAAGGCGATTGGCGCGATCAGCGCCATCATGCTCGGGATCGCCAGCGAGGTCATGGCGAGAAAGCGCAGCGCATCCTGGCCCTGCGTCGTCATGAGGTCGAGCTGGCGCAGCGCGACCGCGATCCAGGTCATGCCGGTCAGCGAGATGAGGATGACAAGAAGCGCGCCGGCTGTCTGCCGAAAGACGTATCGGCTGAGGATGCGCATCGAGGTTCCCTGGCGCGACCCGCGTGCCCTGCGAGCCGTGCCTGACGTATCAATTCAATGGGTTGTCGGGTTTCCAATAGTATGGTGGCGGAAAGGTGACCCGCGTTCGAGGTATCCCCAGGTGCGCCGCATGCACGGCCGGTGCAGAAGAGCAGACACGTTGGGCACACCTCTCTCTTGACGCTGAGGCCGGGATTGGTTTAAGTCCCCGATTGTCGCGAAAATGCCACAGTGCCAGTGATCAGTGTGATCGCTTTGCTGCATGAGGCGGCGCTACCGAGCACATGAACGAGTTGATCCAAGAGCTTAGTCGGGCTGGGAAAAATCTCGCTGCCGCGCTGCGGGATACCGGCGGGCGGCTGACGGCGGCGCTGCATGACGGCTGGGTCCAAGTTCGCGAGCTCGCGACCGATACCCAACCCCCTCTCGATCCGCTCCTGGAGGAGAACGCGCCCCGGCTTCCGGGCACGGGCACCCGCGCCTTCTGGGTCGGTCTCCTCGTCGTCAGCCTGTCGCTCGTCTCGGGCCTTGCCACCTACCTGATCCTGACCGGCCTCACCCCGATCGTGCCGCGCAACGAGGTCGTGCTCGGCGTGCTGTTCGCCAACATCCTGCT
>DATEVP010000466.1:0-6095 GCA_035258465.1 Hyphomicrobiaceae bacterium | reverse complement strand
CGCTATCGGGGCGAGTACATCCATCGCAAGGAAGGCAAGAAGAAGTGAGGCTGTTGCCATGCTCGGCAAGATGAACCAATTCGATCGGCGCAAGCGGCGCGTTCGCGGCACGCTCGTGAAGAAGGCCGGGCGGCCGCGCCTATCCGTGTTTCGCTCCTCCAAGCACATCTACGCCCAGGTCATCGACGACGCGGCGGGTCGCACTCTGGCCGCAGCCTCCAGCCTGGAGAAGGATCTCAAGGCCAGCCTCAAGACGGGCGCGGACAAGGCGGCAGCCGGTGCGGTCGGCAAGCTGCTGGCGGAACGGGCGAAGAAGGCCGGCGTCGAAAACGTCGTCTTCGATCGCGGCGGCTATCGGTTCCATGGGCGCATCAAGGCGCTCGCCGACGGCGCGCGCGAGGGCGGGCTGAGCTTCTAACACGGAAGGACAAGCAAAGTGGCACGTCCACACAGAGACCGGGGCCGCGACCGCGAGGAGCGCGACAGCGAGTTCAAAGACAAGCTCGTGCATATCAATCGCGTCGCCAAGGTGGTGAAGGGCGGCAAGCGCTTCGGCTTTGCCGCGCTGGTTATCGTCGGTGATCAGAAGGGCCGGGTCGGCTTCGGCCATGGCAAGGCGCGCGAGGTGCCGGAGGCGATCCGCAAGGCGACGGAGGAGGCGCGGCGCAGTCTCGTGCGCGTGCCCTTGCGCGAGGGGCGTACCCTGCACCACGATTCGGAAGGCAAACATGGGGCCGGCAAGGTGGTGCTGCGCTCGGCGCCCCCGGGCACTGGTGTCATCGCGGGGGGCCCGACCCGCGCTGTATGCGAGATGCTGGGCGTGCAGGACGTGGTCGCCAAGTCGCTCGGCAGCACCAACCCCTACAACATGGTGCGCGCCACCTTCGATGCGCTCAAGGGCCAGGAGAACCCGCGTGCCGTCGCCAAGCGGCGCGGCAAGGTGGTGAGCGAGATCGTGGCGCGGCGGCGCGATGGCGCAAGCGACACCGAGGCGGCCGAAACGGCTTGAGGATCGAGACGCCGATCTCGAGAGGTGAGGTGCCATGGCAGCCAAGAAGTCCGGTAAATCCGGCAAGACGGTCACGGTCGAGCAGATCGCGAGCGCGATTCGCCGGCCGAAGATCCAGGAGCAGACGCTGATCGGGCTTGGCCTCAACAAGCTGCGCCGCAGGCGCACGCTCGAGGATACGCCCGCCGTGCGCGGCATGATCGCGAAAGTGAGCCACCTCGTGCGTGTGGTCGAGGACAAGGCGTAGTTATCCAGGAGACGTGTTGCCATGCGCCTCAATGAGCTCAAGGACAATCCCGGCTCGCGCAAGTTCCGCCTGCGCATCGGCCGCGGCATCGGCTCCGGCATGGGCAAGACCGGCGGCCGCGGCGGCAAGGGCCAGACCGCACGCGCCGGCGTTCGGCTGGGCGGGTTCGAGGGCGGCCAGATGCCGCTGCACCGGCGCCTGCCCAAGCGCGGCTTCAACAAGCGCAATCAGAGTTCGTTCAACGAGGTCAACGTCGGCCGCCTGCAGCAGGCGGTGGACGAGGGCCGGATCGATGCGGCAAAGCCGATCGATGTGGCGTCTCTGATCGAGGCGGGCATTTTTCGCCGGCGCCTGGACGGTGTTCGGCTCTTAGGTGACGGCGAGCTCAAGGCGAAGCTGGCGCTCACCGTCAACCATGCGACGGCAAGCGCCAAGGCGGCGGTGGAGAAGGCCGGCGGATCGATCAAGCTGATCGAGAAGAAGGTGCTCGCCGCCGACGAGGCCAAGCGCAAAAAATCGGCGGCCAAGAAGGCCAAGACGAGCAAGGCGAAGCCCGCCGCAAGCGAGGACTAGGGCCAGAAGGCGGCGATGCCTACGTGGCCCGGGCGGCACAGCAATTCGCCGGGCTTGGCCGCGGGCGTTATGCTCCATTTGAGGCGCTTGCGCCGCTACGGAGCCGGCACCATGTTGAGGCGAGGCTCGGGGCCTGTAGATAGGGCCGGGCCGGGAGGAATGCGATGGTTTCCGCTGCCGAGCAACTTGCCGCGAACCTCAATTTCGGGGCGTTCGCCAAGGCCGAAGAGCTCAAGAAGCGGATCTGGTTCACGCTGGCCGCGATGGTGGTCTACCGGCTCGGCACCTACATCCCGACCCCCGGCATCAATCCGGTGGCGTTTGCCGAGTCCTTCAAGAGCCAGTCCTCCGGCATCCTCGGCATGTTCAACATGTTCGCCGGCGGGGCGGTCGAGCGCATGGCGATTTTTGCGCTCAACATCATGCCCTACATCTCGGCCTCCATCATCATGCAGCTGATGACCAGCGTGGTGCCGACGCTGGAGCAGCTCAAGAAGGAAGGCGAGCAGGGCCGCAAGCTGATCAACCAGTATACCCGCTATCTGACCGTCGCTCTGGCTGCCTTCCAGGCCTACGGCATTGCTTACGGTCTGGAAGGCTCGCGCAGTCAGTCCGGACCGGTGGTGATCGACCCCGGCTGGTTCTTCCGCATCACCACCGTCGTCAGCCTGGTCGGCGGCACCATGTTCCTGATGTGGCTCGGCGAGCAGATCACCGCACGCGGGGTCGGCAACGGCACCTCGCTGATCATCATGGCGGGGATCGTCGCTGGCCTGCCGAGTGCGCTGGCCGGCCTGCTCGAGCTGTCGCGGCAGGGGGCCATCTCCTGGCCGCTGCTGATCGCCCTGCTGGCGCTCATGCTCGCCGTGGTCGCGGCCATCGTCTTCGTCGAGCGCGCCCAGCGCCGGCTTCTCATTCAGTATCCGAAACGGCAGATGGGCAACCGCATGTTCCAGGGCGATGCCTCGCACCTGCCGTTGAAGCTCAATTCCTCGGGCGTCATCCCGCCGATCTTCGCCTCCTCGCTGTTGCTGTTGCCGATCACGGTGGCGCAGTTCAGCGCCGGCTCTGGGCCCGAATGGCTCAACGCCATCGTCGCCTCCCTCGGCCGCGGCCAGCCGCTCTATCTCGGCGTCTACGTGGGCATGATCGTGTTCTTCGCCTTCTTCTACACGGCCATCGTCTTCAACCCGCAGGAAACGGCCGACAACCTGCGCAAGTACGGCGGCTTCCTGCCGGGCATCCGGCCGGGCGCCAAGACCGCCGAGTTCATCGACTATGTGCTCACGCGCATCACCGTGATCGGCGCCATCTATCTCTCGGCCGTGTGCGTGCTGCCGGAGATGCTGATTTCCTATGCCGCGGTCCCCTTCTATTTCGGCGGAACCTCGCTGCTGATCGCCGTCTCCGTGACAATGGACACTGTGGCGCAGGTGCAGAGCCACCTGTTGGCGCATCAGTACGAGGGCCTCATCAAGAAAGCCAAGCTCAGGGGGGCGACGAGGCAGAGATGAACCTGATCCTGCTGGGTCCGCCGGGGGCGGGCAAGGGGACCCAGGCCAAGGGCATCGCCGCCAGGTACGGGCTCGTCCAGCTCTCGACCGGAGACATGCTGAGAGCCGCCGTGGCGGCGGGCAGCGGGGTCGGTCGCGAGGTCAAGGCCATCATGGAGCGCGGCGACCTAGTCCCCGACACCGTCGTGGTGCGTGTGATCGGCGAGCGCATCGACCAGCCCGATTGCAAGCAGGGCGTCATCTTCGATGGATTTCCGCGCAACCTGGCGCAGGCCGACGCGCTCGACGCGATGCTGAAGAGCAAGCAGAAGAAGCTCGACGCGGTGGTCGAGCTCAAGGTCGACGACCGGCGCATCATCGAGCGCATCGTCGGCCGCTTCAGCTGCGCCACCTGCGGGGAGAGCTACCATGATCGCTTTCGCCGGCCGAAGGTCCGCGGCGTCTGCGACGTGTGCCAGGGAACGACGTTCACGCGGCGCGACGACGACACCCCGGAAACGGTGACGAACCGGCTGATGGTCTACTACCGCGAGACGGCGCCGCTCATCGGCTACTACCACTGCAAGGGCACGCTGCGGTCGGTGGACGGCATGGGCGCCATCGACGACGTGGCCGGCGAAATCGGCGCCGTCCTGGACAAGGTCGAATGAGGAACGAGGGTAGATTTGTTCAAGCGCGACAGTCGTTTCGGGCCTGTTGACGGGGGCGGACACACGCGTTACAAGACCACCACTTTCGCGACTAGGGACGCAAGCGATCGGGTCTGGCGCTGAGAACGCCGGGGGTCCGTGCGCGTGCGTTCGAGTCGTATCGTACGGGGACGAGGTGGCGGGCGCCCCCGGCATGATCGAGCGGCGCCGTATCTTCGGGAGACAGACGTGGCCCGTATTGCAGGCGTAAACATTCCGACGCAGAAGCGCGTCGTCATTGCACTCCAGTACATCTACGGCATCGGGCCGAGGCGAGCCAAGGAGATCTGCCAGAAGGTCGGCATCCCGGATCTGCGTCGCGTCAACGACCTGACGGACGCGGAGGTCTTGCAGATCCGCGAGACGATCGACCGCGACTTCGTCGTCGAAGGCGATCTGCGGCGCGACACGGCCATGAACATCAAGCGGCTGATGGACCTGGGCTGCTACCGAGGGCTGCGCCATCGCCGCGGCCTGCCGGTCAGGGGACAGCGCACCCACACCAACGCGCGCACGCGCAAAGGGCCGGCGCGGCCGATCGCCGGCAAGAAGAAAGTGACGTGATCGCCCGTGCATCTAGGCCTACGGCTGTCGACGGGCGCCGTCCCCATCTGCACATCCCTGCGGGAGTTCCACTGAATGGCTAAAGAGCAGCAGCAACAAGCCGGCCGCGCCAAGCCGCGCCGGCGCGAGCGCAAGAACATCAGCTCCGGCGTGGCCCACGTCAGCGCCACGTTCAACAACACCATGATCACCATCACCGACGCGCAGGGCAACACCATCGCCTGGTCCTCGTCCGGCACCATGGGCTTCAAGGGATCGCGCAAGTCGACGCCCTATGCGGCGCAGATGGCGGCGGAGGATGCCGGCAAGAAGGCCATGGAGCACGGCATGAAGATCCTGGAGGTGGAGGTGATGGGTCCGGGCTCGGGGCGCGAGTCGGCGCTCCGCGCGCTGCAGGCCGTGGGCTTCCAGATCACGTCGATCCGCGACGTCACCTCCATTCCCCACAACGGCTGCCGGCCGCGCAAGCGCCGGCGCGTGTGAGAGCCGCCCAGCTTGGGCACCGAGCATTTCATGAGCGAGGGACTTCGAGCCGGTCGCAGGGCTCGCGGCTCCCACAACATCCAAACCCCGTGAGGCCTCCCGTGGCGAACGTTTTGCAGAAGAACTGGCAGGACCTGATCAAGCCGAGCAAGCTCGAGATCCAGCCCGGCCGCCAGAGAAATATGGTGGCGACCATCGTCGCCGAGCCGCTGGAGCGCGGCTTCGGCATGACGCTCGGCAATGCGCTCCGCCGCGTGCTGCTCTCCTCGCTGCAGGGCGCGGCCATCACCTCCGTGCACATCGACGGCGTGCTGCACGAGTTCTCGTCGATCCCCGGCGTGCGCGAGGACGTGACCAACATCATCCTCAACATCAAGGAGATCGCGCTGCGCCAGCACTCCGACGGCGTCAAGCGCATGGTGCTGAAAAAGGAAGGGCCCGGCGTCGTCAAGGCCTCCGACATCGAGGCGAGCTCGGAGGTCGAGATCCTCAACCCCGATCACGTCATCTGCACGCTCGACCAGGGCGCCTCCATCCGCATGGAGTTCACCGCCACCATGGGCAAGGGCTACGTGCCGGCCGAGCGCAACCGGCCCGATGACGCGCCCATCGGGCTGATCCCGGTCGACAGCCTCTACAGCCCGGTCAAGCGGGTGTCCTACAAGGTCGAGAACACGCGCGAGGGCCAGATCCTCGACTACGACAAGCTGACCATGTCGGTGGAGACCGACGGCTCGATCACGCCCGACGATGCGGTGGCACTCGCCGCCCGCGTGCTGCAGGACCAGCTCGCCGTGTTCATCAACTTCGAGGAGCCCAAGAAGGCGATCGAGGACACAGCCAAGCACCCCGAGCTCGCCTTCAACGCCGCCCTGCTCAAGAAGGTCGACGAGCTCGAGCTCTCGGTGCGCTCGGCCAACTGCCTGAAGAACGACAACATCGTCTACATCGGCGACCTGATCCAGAAGACGGAAGCGGAGATGCTGCGCACGCCGAACTTCGGGCGCAAGTCGCTG
>DATEVP010000465.1:0-3689 GCA_035258465.1 Hyphomicrobiaceae bacterium | reverse complement strand
GCGAAAACCGCGTCGGCGCGCGCCAGCATCATCGGCAGCATCTCGCCCATGTGACCGATGATCAGCTTGAGGCGCGGATGGCGGTCGAGCGCGCCGGCAAGCACCAGGCGGAGCACGTGGATAGCGGTTTCCGAATGCCAGCCCCAGCCGGCAGCCTCGAGCACCCGGCTCGCGCCCGGCTGGAGATCGGAGTAATAGGCCTGCCGCACAGCCTCCGGCGCAAGGTGCGGGTGGATGTAGATCGGCACGTCGAGGTCCACGGCCGCCGCGAGCAGGCCATCATAGCTCGGGTGATCGAGGAAGCGGCCCTCCGTCGTGCCGTTGATGAGCGCGCCGAGGAAGCCCAGCTCCTTCACGGAGCGCACGAGCTCGCGGGCGGCGGCATCCGGGCTCTGCATCGGCAGGACGGCGAAACCGGCGAAGCGATCGGGATGGCGGGCAATGGCCGCTGCCAGGAAATCGTTCATCTCGCGGGCGATGGCGATGCCCTCGTCGCCTGGCACGAGGTCGGGGCCGGGGCCGGTGTTGGACAGCACCTGCACGGTGATGCCGGACTCGTCCATCGATTTGAGGCGCCGCTCGCCGATTTCCGGCAACAGCTCCATCGGATTTGGGCCGCTGGGCGGCGCCGTTCTCGGTCGAAAGCCCCGCCGGCTGATGGCCGCTGGATCGATGCGGCGAACGAGGGCAGGAGCCGTGAAATGCTCCTCGAGCGCAACCACACGCATCGGCGATCTCCGCATACCGGACTAACGCAGCCTCGGGTTGAGGGCATCGCGCAGCCAGTCCCCGAGCAGGTTCACGGCCAGCGCCAGTGCCGCCAGCGTAACCCCCGGGAAGGCGACCATCCACCAGGAACCCGAGAACAGGTACTTGTTGCCGATCTGGATCATGGTGCCGAGCGAGGGCTCGGTTGGCGGCAGCCCGACGCCGAGGAACGAAAGCGTGGCCTCCGTGATGATGGCGAGCGCCAGGTTGATGGTGGCGATCACCAGCACGGGGCCCAGCACGTTGGGCAGGATGTGCTGGAACATGATCCTGATCGGGCCGATGCCGATCAAGCGCGCCGCCTCCACGTACTCCTTGTTGCGCTCCACCAGCGTCACGCCGCGCACGGTACGCGCATACTGCACCCAGAAGGACAGGCCGATGGCGACGACCAGGATCCAGAACTTGCTGCCTTCGATGGGGTGATTCTTGAAGATCGCCAGCGCCACGCCGTCGATCAGCAGGGCGGTGAGGATCGCCGGGAAGGTGAGCTGCACGTCGGCGATGCGCATCACCGCGCTGTCCACGCGCCCGCCCGCATAGCCTGCCCACAGCCCAAGCGACAGGCCGATGGCGGTCGCCAGCAGAACCGAGCACAGGCCGATCAGAATCGAGGAGCGCGTGCCGTAGAGGATGGTGGAGAGGATGTCGCGGCCAAGGTCGTCGGTTCCGAGCAGGAAATGGGGATCGCCTCCTTTCTCCCACGCCGGCGGCGTGTTGGAGTCGAGCAGGCTCACCGATTTCAAGTCGTAGGGATCGTGGGGCGCAATCAGCGGCGCGAGCAGGGCGGCGCCGACCAGCGCCACGGTCAGAAGCGCGGCGGCAACCACCAGCTTGGAGCGCAGGAAGCTGTGCAGCAGGTCGCTGTCGAAGAATGCCGAGGCGCGGGAGCGCGGCGCTGTCTCGATAAAGATCTCCTCCGCCGTGCGCGCAGACGACAATGCCGGGTCCGCGGTGGGGATCGGGGCTTCATGCAGGGTGTCGTTCATCACGCGCTCCGCCCGAAGATGCGGATGCGCGGATCGACCCGCACGTAGATCAGGTCGACGATGAAGTTGATGAGCACGAACAGAAACGCCACCAGCATCAGATAGGCCGCCATCACGGGAATGTCGGCGCTCTGCACCGCCTGGATGAACATCAGCCCCATGCCCGGCCACTGAAAGACCGTCTCGGTGATGATGGCGAAGGCGATGATGGCGCCGAGCTGCAGGCCGATCACGGTGATCACGGGAACCAGCGTGTTCTTGAGGGCATGGCCGAAGTTGACCGACCGGTCGGTGAGGCCGCGCGCGCGGGCGAACTTGATGTAGTCGGTGCGCAGCACCTCCAGCATCTCGGCGCGCACCAGCCGCGTCACCAGCGTCATCTGGAAGAGGCCGAGCGTCACCGCCGGCAGGATCAGCGCCTTGAGGCCGGAGGCGGTCAGCAGGCCCGTGCGCCAGAAGCCGATCCGCACCACGTCGCCGCGGCCGAAGGACGGCAGCACGCCGAGCCATACCGCGAAGACATAGATCAGCAGGATGCCGATCAGGAAGGTCGGCAGCGACACGCCGATGAGCGACACGGTGAGAAAGACCTTCGACAGCCAGCTGTCGCGGTGGATGCCGGTGTAGACGCCCATGGGAATGCCGAGGAGAACCGCGAACAGCGCCGCCGCCAAGGCGAGCTCGAGCGTGGCCGGGAAGCGGTCGGCGATGATCGCGGTCACCGGCTGCTTCACCTGATAGGAGATGCCGAAATCGAAGCGGGCCGCGTTGCCGACGAAGCGGCCGAACTGGATCGCGACGGGATCGTTGAGGCCCAGCTCCTCCCTGAGCCGCATCCGGTCTTCCAGCGACGTGTCCTGGCCGACCATCTGGTTGACCGGGTCGCCGACGAAGCGGAACAGCACGAAGGCGAGCAGCGCCACCGTCATCATGACGAAGGCGGCCTCGAGCAGCCGGCGGATGGCAAAGGCCAGCATGAATGTGCGCGAACGATCGAGGGCCGCGGAGCGATGGCGGCGTGCCGCCGCCGCCGCTCCGCCAGCGCCGTTACTGCATCTGCACCCAGTAGAACAGGATCTGGTTGTCGGCGCGCTGCGCCAGCCGCACCTTGTTGGAGACGCCCCAGATCAGCGACTGCTGGTGCAGCGGGATGATGCCGACCTCGTCGTGCGTGATCCTGTAGGCCTGCGCGATCAAATCGTCGCGCTTCTTGGTGTCGGCCTCGACCAGGACCTGCTTGTTGAGCTCGTCGATCTTCGGATTGCAGTAGCCGCCGAGATTGAAGGCCGCGCCTTTGCCATCGGCATCGCGGCAGCCGATGATGTTGGCGATCACGTTCCAGCTGTCGAACGAGCCCGGCGTCCAGCCCAGCAAGTTGAAAGAGCTGTCGTACTTGCTGGTTGCGAGCACTTTCTGGAAGTACTTGGCCTTCGGCGTGGCGTTGAGCTTCACCTTGATGTCGATGCGCGAGAGCATCTGCGCCACAGCCTGGCAGATCCCCTCGTCGTTGACGTAGCGGTCGTTCGGGCAGTCCATCACCACCTCGAAGCCCTCGGGATAGCCGGCTTCAACCAGCAGCTTCTTGGCGGCGGCCACATCATAGGGGTGGCGCTTGAACTCGGCGGCGCGCGAGAACAGCAGCGGCGAGATCAGGATCGCCGAGTTCACCGACATGCCGCGCATGACCTTGGTGTGGATCGCCTCGATGTCGATCGCCTGGTAGAAGGCCTTGCGCACGCGCGCGTCCTTGAACGGGTTCTTGCCCTTGACGCTGGAATAGAGCAGCTCGTTGCGCATGGAATCCATGGTCAGGAAGATGGTCCTGAGCTCGGGTCCGATCAGCGCCGTCGCATTCGGGCTGGCCTTGAGGCGGTCGATGTCCTGAACCGGCACCGGGTCCATCATGTCGATCTCGCCGGACAGCAGCGCCGC